>CAMDEB010000004.1 GCA_945893085.1 Rhodoplanes serenus
CGGCCCCGGCCTCGGAATCGACGAAGCATTGCTCGCGGAGGCCCCCGCTCTGCCCTCCTACGCCGTGCAGGATTATCCCGGCTGGGTCGTGGAAGGTTTCGGCGTCAAACCGCGCACCTTTTTCGTGACCGACAGGCTCGCGGCCGAAATGACGTCGTCCCGGCTGGACGGATGCCGCACCGTGGTGACCGGCTCCGCCAAGCACGCCGCCTATGCGCGGCTCGATCCGCAGGCATTGCGCGCTACCGGCCGTGTACGACTCCGTGCGACTGGGCCGCAGGTCGTGTTCTACGGTCAGCCCGCCTGGTTCTTGCACGGCTATGCGCGCGCCATCGCGGGCTTCGCCGGTGCACTGGCCGGCTGTGGCGATGTCGCACTTTACTATCGACCACACCCGAAGGAGTCCGATGCCGAACGGACGCGCATGATGGCGATCCTCTCCGAGAAAGGCCTGTCACCGCAGTTCGATCCGAATGAATCCGTAGAGCAGTCGCTCAGTGCGGCTGACCTGGTCGTGACGTGTTTCTCGTCCTGCGGCGCCGACCAGATCCATCTGCAGAAACGTTCATCCGAGCCGCTTGGCACCGTGCTTTATCTTTTCACCGAATCCGACCTGCGACGACACCATGTCGCACACGCGGGCTCCGATGTCCCGCCGTTCGCGACGATGGATCTCGCGGTGCTGGCCGCTGAATCCGGCACACTCGCCGCCGATTTGCGCCGTGCACTCGATCCTGCTACGTCACGCGCCTACTGGCAGCGCACGCGGCAGATGCTGCCCGATCCGACATCGGCGCCGGACGTCATCCTGGCAACCATTCGCGAAGATTTGGCAAAGCGCGCCACTACCAAAAAATTGGGAGACCGAGCATGAAAGACATGCTGAAGGGCAATTTCACGCCGAAGTACCAGGTGTCCGTCGACACCGACAAGAAGGAAACCCTCGAGGAGCAATTCGAGCGCACGGCCAAGGCCCGGCTCGGCGGCTCCATTGCCTACGTCTCGAAGAAACGCGTCGCCTGGACCGACGACGACAAGAAGAAGTCCTGATCTTCAGAAAGTCCGGCGGTAAGAGAGACAACCAAGTGTCCAGCGATGAGCCGCTTCGGCGCGACGGCGCGTTCGTGCGCGGTCTCATCGCCGATATGAAGGAGATGACTTGGGATCGCATCGGCGAACACGCGATCGCCAATGCCAAGCGCAACCTCGTATTCAAGGACGACGGCAAGTCCATTGCGGCGCTACGCAATTCCAGCATGGGCGAAGGCGACAGCGCCGTCATCGTTGCCGCCGGTCCAAGCGTGCGCCGGCAAAATCCCGCGCAGCTTCTGCGCGAACACAACTATCGCGGTCTGGTGATGGCGACCGACAGCGGCATTGCGCATTGCCTGCGCAACGGCATCGTGCCGCATCTCGTCGTCAGCCTCGATCCGCATCCGACCCGGATCGTGCGATGGTTCGGCGATCCGAAGCTGCGCGAGCAGGACCTCGAAGGTGACGATTACTATCGCCGCCAGGACCTCGATCCGATCTTCGCCGACGAGGTGCGGGCCAACCATGAGATTATCGCGCTGATGCGGCAGCATGCGCCGCAGATGTCGCTTGCGTTGAGCACATCGACATCGCTTCAGGTCGTCGAGCGCGCGCTGGACGCCGGGATCAGGATCTATTGGTGGAACCCGATGCTGGATGACCCGGACGAGCCGGGCAGCCGCACCCGGGCTTTGATGGACATGAACGGGTTCCCGGCGCTGAACGCAGGCGGCAATGTCGGCTCGGCGTCATGGATGATCGCGGACGCGGTCATGGGCAAGCGGCGGGTGGCGCTCACCGGCATGGACTTCGGCTATTACGACGGCACGCCGCTGACTGCGACCCAGTACTACTGGGAGGCGGTCGATCTGGTCGGGGAGGACCGCGTCGCCGAGGTTTTCTCCCGCATCTACAATCCCCACATGGGCGCATGGTTCGTGAGCGATCCGGCCTATCAGTGGTATCGGGAATGCTTCCTGGAAATGGTCGCCCAGGGTGACTGCCAGACCTATAATTGCACCGAAGGTGGCATCTTGTTTGGGCCAAATGTGATATTCTGTCCGTTGAAGGATTTTTTGGCTCAGGCCGGATAGTTCCAGGCTCTGCAACCGAAGCCCCGGGAATATAGGAAATATGGCGAAGGTCTTGTTCATCAATCCCCTGGTCCGCGAGGAGGATGTGCCACGGCACGTCCCCTACGGAATCGCGCTGCTTGCGGCCATCGCTATCGAAAAAGGCCATCTGGTCCAGGTTTACGACGCCAACGCTTGGCGAAAGGGCGACGACGTCCTCAAGAGCGTGTTCGAGGCGGACGACTGGGACGTGATCGCGCTCGGCGGCATCACCACCGCCTATGGCTCGATCAAGCACACCGTCGCCATCGCCCGAAGCGTGTGCCCCAATACAACCATCATGCTGGGTGGGGGCGCGCTGACCTCGATCCCGCGCGAGATCATGGGCTTCCTGCCCGAGGTCGATGTCGGCGTCATCGGCGAAGCCTTCCTGACGTTCCCGGAACTCCTCGAAATGGTGGACCGGGGCAGCTCCGACTGGAGCAAGATCAAAGGCACGATCTGCCGCAGCGCCGACGGGCAGATGATCATTTCGCCCGCGCGCGAACTCCTGGAAGACCTCGACAGCCTGCCCTTCCCGGCGTGGGATCTGTTCCCGCTGGAGGAAGTCTACTTCCCGAACAGCCAGGTGCTGTTCTCGGAAGAAGGCATGCTGGCGTCGCGCCGGCTCGACATCAACGCAAGCTACGGCTGCTCGCTGATCTGCCGCTACTGCTATCATCTCGGCATCGCCGGCGACATGCGTTACGTCATCGACAAGGACCAGAACACCCAGATCGAGTTCGACGTCCCCGGCAGCTACAGCCGCACCATCCGCTATCACAGCCCGGAATACGTCGTGCGGCTCGCCAAGCACGCACACGACAAGTACGGCGTGAACTTCATCACGTTCCTCGACGAGAACCTGATGACGATGGACAAGTTCTCGGGCCGCACGTGGATGAAGGAAATCTGCCGGCTGTGGCACGAGAACGACCTCGCGCCGCGGCCCGATGACCGGCCCGGCGCCAAGGAAGGAACCTGGCGGGGCGTTCATTGGTCGGGCACCAGCCACGCCACGCTCTGCACCAAGGAAATTCTCAAGACCATGCGGCAGGCCGGCTGCTCGCATCTGGTCTACGGCTACGAGAGCTTCGCGCCGCACGTCATGAAGACGATCGGCAAGGGCGCAACGCCGGAAACCAACATCCGCAGCTTCTTCTGGACCCTCGACGCCGGCATCCGGCCGATCCCCAACCAGATCATCGGCTTCCCCAACGAGGACTTCCTGTCGATCCGGCAAAACATGCAGGCCTGGGGCAAACTCGGCATCGTGGTCAAGCCGTTCTATGCAACGCCCTATCCCGGTTCCGAGTGGTTCTCGGTCTATCGCGACTCGATCGTCAAACAATACGGCAGCCTCGAGGACTACATCCTCGACCTTGGCGACGCGACGCGCATCACCGGCGTCATTTCGCACAACTTCAACGCGGTCGAATTGCTGGGCCTGCGCGAGATGATGATCAACTTCGACTACAAGCGCATCGACGAATACGAGGCGATCTGGCGCCGTAACCACGGCATTGCCGAGGGCGCGCCGTCGACGCTGTTCAGCAAGCCCGCCAAGGACAAGCCGCAGGGCTCGCGCGTGGTCATCAGCACGCCCAAGACCAAGCGGACCGACGCCGGCGAGAGCCTGGTTTCGGTCTAGGCGCTTTCATCTGCCGTGAATCGATTGGTTGGTCTTTGGTGGCTCTACGCGCCTGTTGCGCTGGCGCTTGTACTGCTCTCGCGAATCCTGCGCCCGCTGCTGCTGATCCGCTTCGGCAATCTGCGCAATCACACCATCGGCACGCTTTCGCTGCATGCCGAAGGCTATCTCGCCGACCGCGATCTGGGCCTGATGCCCGCCCGCACCGTCGATCTGTTCTACCACACCGAACCGAGCGCCAATCGCGTGCTCGACCGGCTCTTGGATCGCCGCCTGCATGTCACGCCGATGGCCCGCTATGCCCAGGCCATCAATTCCCGAATTCCCGGCGGCCGCGCACACGTGGCTGAACTCGGCAATGCCAAGCGCGACCGCAGCCGCGACCATTATCGTGCCTACACGCAGACCCCTCAGCACTACTCGCTCAGCGAAGATGAGAAAGGCGAAGCGCGCCGCTTTCTTCATGACCGGATCGGGCTCTCCGACGACGCCAGGATCGTGTGCTTCTTCTCGCGCACCAGCAGCTATCTCAAGGTGCTGCATGCGAGCGGCAACGTGCGCCGCGCCGACGAAATCCCGGCCGATAGCATCCGCAACTCCTCGATTGCCACCTATCTGCCGGCGGTGGAAGAACTGGCCCGCCGCGGCTACTGGTGCTTCCGCATGGGAGCCGTGGTCGACGAGACGATTGCGCTCCGGCACGAGCGCATCGTCGATTACGCCAGCTCATTCCGCTCGGAGCTGCTGGATATCTATCTGATGTCGCATTGCTCGCTGGTGCTGTCCGATACAACCGGCTTGTGCGACCTCTCCTTCATGTTCCGGCGTCCCACCGCGATCTGCAATCTGTTCAACATGCTGATCCTGCACAGTTGGGGCGGCGTGCTGATGCCGAAGAAATACATCGTCGAGCGCGAGAACCGACTGTTCACGCTTCCGGAACTGCTGGCCAACGGCGGCGGTCCGGATGCCCCCAGCGCCTGGCCGGACTACGCCCGGCGGCACGGGTTGCGCATCGAGGACAACGGCGCCGAGGAAATCCATGAGCTGGCGCTGGAGGCGCTCGGCCGGAAGGACGGGAGCTGGATCGACACCCCGGAAGACTTGGAGCGGCAGGCCCGGGTCCAATCCCTCTACAAAGGCCAGCCGCTGCATCTCGGCGGGCCGTTCCGGGCCACGTTATCGGCCTGTTTCCTGCGCCGGCACCCGGAATTTTCCGGATAGCGATTATCCTGTAATTCCTTGTGCTTGAACGAATATCCGGATATGTTCATCCAGTGAACTTAGGTCCAGCGACCGCTTCCTGAAGACTTTAACTGGCAGGACTTCGTGGCAAAGACACTCATCACCGGCGGGGCCGGGTTTATCGGCAGCTACCTGGTCGATCGGCTCCTGGCCGACGGCCACTCGGTCACGGCCGTCGACAACCTCGCCAACGGGTCCGACGCCCACCTGGCTGCCGCCAAGCGCATTCCGGCCTTCAGGCTCCATGTGGCGGACGTCGCCGACCGCGCCGCCATCGCGCCCGCCTTCGAAGGGATCGACTGGGTGTTTCATCTCGCGGCGCTGGCGGACATCGTGCCGTCGATCCAGCAGCCGATGGCCTATCACCACGCCAACGTCGACGGCACGATCGCCGTCCTCGAGGCAAGCCGGGCGGCCAAGGCCAAGCGCTTCGTCTACGCCGCGTCGTCGTCCTGCTACGGCATCCCGGATCAATACCCGACGCCCGAAAGCGCCGAGATGCGGCCGATGTATCCTTACGCGCTCACCAAGCTGATCGGCGAGCAATACGTGATGCACTGGGCGCAGACCTATCAAATGCCCGCCGTCGCGCTTCGCCTCTTCAACGTCTACGGCCCGCGCTCCCGCACCAACGGAACCTACGGCGCAGTGTTCGGCGTGTTCCTCGCGCAGAAGCTCGCGGGCTTGCCCTACACCGTGGTCGGCGACGGCACGCAGACGCGCGACTTCACTTATGTCAGCGACGTGGTCGACGCTGTCGTCTGCGCTGCGGCGAGCAACGTCTCCGGCATCAGCATGAACGTCGGCTCCGGCCAGACCTATAGCGTCAACCGGCTGGTCAAACTGCTCGGCGGCCCGGTGACGTACATCCCCAAGCGACCCGGCGAACCGGACTGCACCTTTGCCGACACCACGTTGATCAGAACGACGCTCGGCTGGAAACCGCAGGTGAGCTTCGAGGAGGGCATCGCGCGGATGCTCGCCGGCATCGATCAGTGGAAGACTGCGCCGGTATGGACCCCCGATCGCATCCGCGAAGCGACCGCCGACTGGTTCAAGTATCTCGGGACAACCGGCTGATGCTCAACGTTCCCTCACCCACAACCCCGCTCGGCAAGCTCAAGTCGCTGGAACCGCTCGCCGCGGCCGTGGCCGAGCGGCGCGCCGGCGGCGAGACCGTCGTGCTCGCGCACGGCACGTTCGACCTCCTGCACATCGGTCATGTGCGGCATCTGCGCGAGGCCAAGCGGCACGGCAGCGTGCTGGTCGTAACCATCACCGCCGACGCTTACGTCAACAAGGGACCCGGGCGGCCGGTGTTCTCCGAGCGCATGCGGGCTGAAATGCTCGCTGCGCTGGAGTTCATCGACTTCGTCGGCATCGTGCATGAGGCGACCGCAATTCCGGCGATCGACGCCGTCCGGCCGGACATCTACGTCAAGGGCCAGGACTATCGCGACGCCAAGGACGACATCACCGGCGGAATCGTGCAGGAGCGCCATGCCGTCGAGCGCCACGGCGGCCGGATCGAATTCACCGACGAGGTCATGTATTCGTCGTCGTCCCTGATCAACCGGCATTTGTCGGTGTTCGATCCGACGCTCGATACCTTTCTGGAAGCGCAGCGCTCCAGGCGCACGCTCGGCGAACTGACCGCCCTGATCGACAAGATCAAGGACTTCCGCGTGCTGTTCATCGGCGACGCGATCATCGACGACTACAATTACGTCTCGGCGATGGGTAAATCGCCGAAGGAACACATGATCGCGACGCTGTTCGGCGACCGCGAGGTGTTCGCAGGCGGTGTGTTCGCGGCGGCCAAGCACGTGGCCGACTTCTGCCGCGAGGTCGAGGTCATCACCACCATCGGCGAGAACTGCGAATACGAAGCGCTGCTGCGCTCCTCGCTGCCCGAGAACGTCAAGCTGCACCTGTTCAAGCGTCCCGGCGTGCCGACCACCCGCAAGGCGCGCTACATCGACAAGAGCTATCTGCGCAAGCTGTTCGAAGTCTATTACATGGACGATGCGCCCACCGCCGCCGCGCAGGAGCGCGAGATCGACCGCATCATCGTCGACCGCGCCGACGAGTTCGATCTCGTGATCGTCACCGATTTCGGCCATGGCCTGCTGACGCCGTCGATGATCGCCACGCTGCAAAGCCACTCGCGCTTTCTCGCGGTCAACGCGCAGTCCAACAGCGCCAATATGGGCTACAATCTCATCACCCGTTACGGCCGCGCCGACTACATCTGCATCGACGCGCCGGAGGCACGCCTCGCCGTATCCGACCGCGCCAGCGATGTGGAGGATGTCGCGAGCAGTATCCTGCCATCCCGCATCGATTGCCCGCGCATCGTCATCACCCACGGCAAGAACGGCTGCGTCGGATATGAGAGAGACAGCGGCACGGTCCATGTCCCGGCCTTCACCAAGACCGTGGTCGACACGGTCGGCGCGGGCGACGCGTTCTTCGCCGTGACCGCGCCGCTCGCCGCGGCTGGCGGACGGATGGATCAGATCACCTTCATCGGCAATGCGGCGGGCGCTATAAAAGTAGGCATCGTCGGGCACCGCCGATCAGTCGAGAAGGTGCCGCTGATGAAGTTCCTGACCACCTTGTTGAAGTGAGAGCCGCGCCGTGAGCCACCTCAAGGCCTATCTCGACACGCTCGCGCGCGCCACGGCGCAGACGCAGGCGACCGCCGATGGCCAGAGCCTGCCCGTCGAGGCCGCGGTCGATCAGGCCATCGAGAAGGCCAAGGCCGCGCACGACGCCGGCAACAAAATCATGATCATCGGCAATGGTGGCTCGGCCGGGATCGCAAGCCACACCGCCATCGACTTCTCCAAGAACGCCAGCCTCCGCACGCTGGCATTCAACGACAGCTCCGCCCTCACCTGCCTGGGCAACGATTTCGGCTACGAGCATGTATTTGCCAAGCAGATCGAGTTCCACGGCAGACCGGGCGACGTGCTGATTGCGATCTCGAGCTCTGGCCAGTCGCCGAACATCCTCAATGCGGTCGTCGCGGCCCGCGCCGCGAAAATCTCCGTGCTCACCTTTTCCGGCTTCAAGCCCGACAACCCGTTGCGCTCGAGCGGCGACCTGAATTTCTATGTGCCCGCGGCGGAATACGGCTTTGTCGAAATCGCCCATCAAACGCTGCTGCATGCCATGCTCGATCTGAAAATCGGCTGGCGGCCGGCGGTCTGAACATTCGAGAGGATCGATGAGCACCACCTGGAACGTCCTGGTCACCGGAGGCGCGGGCTATGTCGGCTCCGTGCTGGTCCCGAAGCTTTTGGCGGCGGGCCATCGAGTGACCGTTCTCGATCTCTTTCTCTATGGTGAAGAGCTTTTCGCCGGACTTCGCGACAATCCCAATCTGATCTCGGTCATGGGCGACCTGCGCGATCCCGTCGCCGTCAAGACGGCGCTCAAAGGCTGCAACGCCGTCATCCATCTCGCCTGCATTTCCAACGATCCGTCCTTTGAGCTCAACCCGGAGCTCGGCAAGTCGATCAACTACGATTGTTTCCTGCCGCTGGTGCAAGCGTCGAAGGACGCGGGCGTGAAGCGCTTTATCTACGCCTCCTCGTCGAGCGTCTACGGCGTCAAGAAAGAGGCGGAGGTCACGGAAGAACTGGTGCTCGAGCCGCTCACCGACTACTCGAAATTCAAGGCGATGTGCGAAGACGTGCTCGAAAAAGAGCGCGAGCCGGGCTTCACGACACTGACACTGCGCCCCGCGACCGTCTGCGGCTACGGCCCGCGCCAGCGCCTCGACGTCATCGTCAACATCCTCACCAATCACGCCGTCAATGTCGGACGCATGAAGGTGTTCGGCGGCTCGCAACTGCGCCCCAACCTTCACATTGAGGACATGACCGACCTCTATCTGCTGACGCTCCAGTTGCCCGCGGAGAAGATCGACGGCCGCATCTACAATGCCGGCTACGAGAACCATCCGCTGATGCAGCTCGCCGAGATCGTCCGCAGCGTCACCGGCAAGGTCGATATCGATGTGGTGCCGACCGACGATCTGCGGTCCTACCAGGTCTCGTCAAAGCGAATCCTGCGCGAGATCGGCTTTGCCCCGACGCGGACCATCGAGGACGCGGTGCGCGACCTCAAGACCGCGTTCGATGCCAAAAGGCTTTCCGATCCACTGAACAATCCGATGTATTTCAACATCAAGCGCATGCAGGAGGTCGGATTGCGATGAACATAACAGCGATTGCGCCCAAGCCTCCTGAGACTCCTGTCATTGCGGCTTCAGCCGGTCCGCTGGCGCTCTATCGCGCCATGCTGCGCATCCGGCTAATCGAAGAGGAAATCGCCAATCGCTATTCGGCGCAAGAAATGCGCTGCCCCGTGCATCTGTCGATCGGCCAGGAGGCGACCGC
Organism: Rhodoplanes serenus; assembly: GCA_945893085.1. Classification (GTDB taxonomy): domain Bacteria; phylum Pseudomonadota; class Alphaproteobacteria; order Rhizobiales; family Xanthobacteraceae; genus Z2-YC6860. The sequence continues at coordinate 9,450 of CAMDEB010000004.1, forward strand.
CGTCGGCGCCTGCGCGGCGCTGCGGACCGACGACCAGATCGTCTCCAGCCACCGCAGCCACGGCACTTATCTCGCCAAAGGCGGCGATCTAAACGCGATGATGGCCGAGATCTACGGCCGCGAAACCGGCTGCTGCGGTGGCCGCGGCGGTTCGATGCATCTGTTTGACGATCGCGTGGGCGTGCTGGCGAGCGTGCCGATCGTCGGCAGCTTCATCGCGCTTGGCACGGGCGCGGCGCTGTCGTTCCGCCACGCCAATCAGGACCGCGTCTGCATCGTGTTCCTCGGCGACGGTGCAATCGAAGAAGGCATCTTTCACGAGAGCGCGAATTTTGCCGCGCTCAAGAAGCTCCCGGTGATCTTCTTCATCGAGAACAACGGCTATTCCTGCTACACAAACCTGGAAGACCGCCAGCCGGTTCGCCCGCTCGCCGACGTGGCCCGCGCCCATGGCATGCCGTCGGTGCAGATCGACGGCAATGACGTGATGGCCGTTTATGCGGCAACGTCTCCTGCCGTTGCCCGCGCACGCGCAGGACTTGGACCGACGCTGATCGTCGCCGACACCTACCGCTGGCGCGAGCACTGCGGCCCGAATTACGACAACGACATCGGCTACCGCACGCCGCAGGAATTCGAATCGTGGCGGGCGCGCTGCCCGGTGGAAACGATGGGCGCAAATCTGATGGCGCAAGGCACGCTGACCAAAACCGCGCAGGCGGAACTCGCGACCGAGATCGGCGCCGAAATCGATGCGGCGTTTCAGTTCGCCATCGGTTCCGCCTTCCCCGACCCCGCGACCGCCCGGGATCACGTCTATGCATGAGCCAAGGCTCATCACCGCCGGCGAAGCGATCCGCGAGGCGACCGACCTTGCGATGGCGGCCGATCCGTCGGTCGTGCTGATGGGCGAAGGCGTTGCCGACCCGAAGGCGATCTTCGGCACCACCGCCAATCTTTCGCAGAAATACGGCCCGCAGCGCGTCATCGAGCTGCCGCTGTCGGAAAACGGCTTCACCGGCATCGCGATCGGCGCGGCGATGAACGGACTGCGGCCGATCATCGTGCACCAGCGCGTAGAATTCTGCCTACTGGCGATGGAACAGCTCGTCAACAACGCGGCCAAGATCCACTACGTGTCGAATGGCGCGCATCGCGCGCCGATCGTAGTCCGCCTGATCGTCGGCCGGGGCTGGGGCCAGGGTCCGGCGCATTCGCAGAGCCTTGAGGCGCTTTTCGCTCACATTCCGGGGTTGAAGGTTGTGATGCCGTCGTCGGCTGCAGATGCCAAGGGCATGCTGCTGGCTTCGATCCAGGACGATAGCCCGGTGATCTTCATCGAGCACCGCTGGGTCCACTACGTGAAAGGCCACGTTCCGCCCGGCATGCAGACGGTTCCGCTTGACGGCCCGCATCGGCTGCGCGAAGGCGACGCGGTCACCGTGGTGAGCAATTCGTACCTGACGCTTGAAACGATCCGCGCCGCGGAGGAATTGGCCAAGGAAGGCATCGCCGCCGATCACTTCGATCTGCGGGTGATCCGGCCGCTCAATGTCGCGCCGATCGTCGAATCGGTCCGCCGCACCGGCCGGCTCGTGACGGTCGACACCGGATTCATGACCTATGGTATCGGCGCCGAGATCGTCAGCCGCGTGATGGAACAGTGCTGCATGCAGATGCGCGCGAGCCCGCGTCGCCTGGGCTTGCCGGAATACCCCACGCCCAGTTCCCGCTCGCTTGCCGCCGCCTACTATCCGCGCTCGCCGGACATCGCCGCCGCCATTGCAGAGGTGGCCGGGGCGCCTGCCGCGCGCATCGCAAGCCTTCGCTCGACACTCAGCGCCGACCGCGAATCGGTCCCGCTCGACATTCCCCATCACTCGTTCCAAGGCCCGTTCTGAACATGAAGGTGCGGTACTCGTATCTCCCGCAGCAGTTCGCCGATGCGGACGACCTTTGGGCGGCGCTGAAAGCGTTCGTGCCGACCGGCGATTTCACGCTCGGCAAGCCGCTGACCGAGTTCGAAGGTCGCTTCGCCGAACTGATCGGCACCAAGCACGCCATCGGCGTCGGCTCCGGCACCGATGCAATCAAGCTGTCGCTCAAGGCGGTCGGCGTGTGCCACGGCGACGAGATCATCACCGCCGCCAATACGTTCATTGCGACCGTCGGTGCCATCAACGAGATCGGCGCGCGCCCGGTGTTCGTCGATTGTGACGACACCTTTTGCATGGACACGAGCCTGGTCGAGCAGGCCATCACGCCGCGCACCAAGGCGATCGTGCCGGTACACTTCACCGGTTACATGACCGACATGGTCAAGCTGATGCCGATCGCGGAGCGGCACAAGCTGCCGATCATCGAGGATGCCTGCCAATCGATACTCGGCGCGCAGAACGGGCGCAACGCCGGAAGCTGGGGCCGGACCGGCGCGTTCTCGCTGCATCCACTGAAGAACCTCAACGTGTGGTCCGACGGCGGCGTGATCGTGACCAACGATGACGCACTCGACCGCTCGCTGCGGCTTCTGCGCAACCACGGCATGCGCAACCGCGATGAGATCGAGATTCTGGGCTACAACTCGCGTCTCGACACCATCCAGGCGGTGGTCGGCAACTGGCTGATCCCGCAGACGCTCGATATTTCCGAGCGCCGGATCGACAACGCTGCCTATTACGACAAGCATCTCGGCGCCTTGAAGCAGATCCGCATTCCGCCGCGCCGCGCCGACATGCGGGTGGTGTATCACCTCTACGTCGTGTTCGCGGAAAACCGCGATGCGCTGTTGCGCCATTGCGTGGAACAGGGCATCGAAGCCAAGGTCCACTACCCCGTGCCGCTCTACCTCCAGGACGGGCTCAAGTTCCTGGGCTACAAGCCCGGCGCCTTCCCGGTCACCGACCGGCACGTGCACGAGATCATCACGTTCCCCTGCGACCAGCATCTGAGCCGGGCCGAGCAGGACCACGTCATCGAAACCGTCAGGGAATTCTATGGTCGCGGTTGAGACCAGGCAGCGGACGATCCCTTACGTCGACCTCGCCGCGCAGTTCGCCGGCGAGCGCGAGGAACTGTTGGCTGCCATCGAAAGCGCGCTCGCGACCGGCCATTGGGTCGGCGGCGCGATGGTCGAGGAGTTCGAGGCGGCCGCGGCGCGCTATCTCGGCGCGCGCCATGTCGTCAGCGTCGCATCCGGGACCGACGCGCTGATTCTCGCGCTGCGCGTGCTCGATCTCGGCCCGAACGACGAGGTGATCACGCCACCGAACTCGTTCGTCGCCTCGACTGCGGCGATTCACTTTGCCGGAGGCAAGCCGGTTTTCGCCGACGTGCTGCCCGACCAGAACATCGACCCGGCGGCGATCGAAGATGCAATCACGCCGCGCACGCGCGCGATCATGCCGGTGCATCTGTCCGGCCGGATCGCCGATATGGATGCGATCAACGCCATCGCGGCGAAGCACAAGCTCGCAGTGATCGAGGATGCAGCCCAGGCCGCGGGCGCCCGCTTCAACGGCCGCGCCGCCGGAACCCTCGGCACGCTCGGCTGCTATTCCGCGCATCCGCTGAAGAACCTCAACGCCGCGGGCGACGCGGGCTTCATCGTCACCGACGATGCCGCGCTCGCCGAACGGCTGCGGCGGCTGCGCAACAACGGCCTGATCGACCGCAACACCGTCGTCGAATGGGGCGTCGTATCGCGACTGGATCACATCCAGGCCGCGGTGCTGCGCTATCGTCTCGACCGTCTCGACGGAATCGTTGCCACGCGCCGCAACAACGCGAAAATCTATCGTTCAGCGCTCAACGATCGCGCGGTATTCGCGCCGCCATGCCGTCCTCAGGAATTCAACGCGTTCCACACCTTCGTCATCCAGTGCGACCGGCGCGATGCGCTGCGCGAGCACCTTGCCAAGCAGGGCATCGGCACCGCGATCCACTATCCGGTTCCGATCCACCTTCAGCCGGCGGCGCGCGCGCTTGGCTACAGCAAGGGCGACTTCCCCGTCACCGAGCGGCAGGCCGAACGCATCCTCACCCTGCCGGTCAATCAAACGCTCGTTCGCGACGATATCGAATACGTCGCCGAAACCGTGAACGGATTTTTCCGATGAGCGGCGACTTGCTCGATTACGCCAATCTCGTCGCCCGCTACGAAGCGGGGCTGGTCGACAATCTCCGGAGCTTCGGCTTCCAAACCGACTACCTCGATCTGTGGGTGCCGGACGAGAACCTGTCCCGCAGCCTTCTCAACCTGTTCGACGCCGCCGCCGAGGCCGGCCACCGCTCGCTCGCCATCCGGATTTCCGCCGATGCCGCAGCCGATCTGAAATCGGCCGAGCTGACGGATCAGGCCGCCTCGCGCGGCCACGTCCAATTCGAGGCCGACAGCGGCTCCGTCATCCTCCGGATAACGGACCTGCATGTTGCCGCAATGCCCACGCGCACGGATCGCGCTGCCGTGAGCGCGCAAGCATCCGCCGCCGCCCGCACGTCTGCGGTCGAAACCGCTGGCCGCGCCGAAGCGACTCTGCGCCAGCCCATGGCGCTGTCGCAGCCCTATGCGTCCAATCTGGCCTCTGCCGCCGGCAGCGTGCCAGCCGACCCTGTGCCGTCGAATGCCGTTCACGCCAGCGCCGGGATCGACGGCCTGGTCCTTGAGGCAGATATCGACCCCGCCGTTCACGTCATCCGCGCCATGAGAGCCACCGGAGCCCGCGGCAAGATCGCGGGCGATCTGATCGCGGCCACGACGCAACTTTGCCAGGGCTTGCCGATCCTGGAGGCCGCGGACCACGGCGCCATCCGCCTGGAATACCTGTTGCGCGGCGATGCCGCCCGGCCTTGCCCCGGCATCCTCGTGCCGGAAACCATCGAATCCGCCTTCCATTTCGTGTCGGCGCTGTTGCGGGCCGTGCTGGCGGACTATCGGCAGAAATCGGGATTCAAGAGCAAAACGAACACGTTCGACGTCATGCCAGGCCCCGCCTGGATGCAGGCCTCCGACGCCGAACGCCGTGCCCTCCTGCAGCGTGCTTTCGCCGCCGGCAGGTTCCCGGCCGAGGATGTCATTGTTGTCGCCATCGAGTATGATGTGCGCGTGGTTGTTTCGCTCGGCGGCGGACTTTCGGGGAGCCCGGCAAGCGTCACCGCCGATCTCGAGCGCTGCGTGAAAAAGCATGCCGACGGACGGCTTGAGCTGTTTCTGACCGAGGTGAAGGACAGCAACAAGCTCAGGCGGCTCAGCGAACCGAAAAGCAGCGAACCCAAAAACAGCGAACCCAAGAGCAAAGCATCGTGACAGGCCTCGTCGAACACACAGAGCTCATTCTGGACGGCACCAAGATCGGCTGGCACCTCGATCGCGTGCGCGCCTGGGAGCGCGGCGAGCGCATCGCCCCGATCACCATCGACATGGCGCTGACCCGCGCCTGCAATTTCGCCTGCGGCTACTGCTACGCGATGCTCCAGGAGAACGACCGCAAGGTCATGAACCGGAAGATCATCTACGATTTCCTGGAGGACTGCGCCGAGATCGGCGTCAAGGGCATCAGCCTCGTGTCCGACGGCGAAAGCACGATCTCGCCGGTGTTCGTCGACGCGGTGCGGCGCGGCGCCGAGCTCGGCATTTCGATGGCCTGCGGCACCAACGGCTTCGTGCTGACCAAGCCGAAGCTCGAGGAAATCCTGCCGCACATGACGTATCTGCGCATCAACATCTCGGCCGGCGAGCCCAAGCGCTACGCCGAGATCATGGGCGTGAAGGAAAGCTGGTTCGACCGCGTCTGCCAGAACATTCGCGACATGGTCGAGATCAAGAAGCGCGACAAGCTGCCGGTGACCATCGGCCTGCAAATGGTGCTGATGCCGGAGTTCGAGGACCAGATCATGCCGCTCGCCCGGCTCGGCAAGGAGCTGCGGCCGGACTACCTCGTGATCAAACATTGCTCGGACAACGAGGACGGTGATCTCGGCGTCGACTACGGCGCTTACGAGAAGCTTTACGATACGCTGCATGCCGCCGAGCAGCTTTCCGACGACGAGTACAAGGTCGTCGTGAAGTGGTCGAAGATCGAAGCCAAGGACGAGCGCAGCTACCAGCGCTGCTACGGCGCGCCGTTCATGATCCAGCTCTCCGGCTCCGGCCTCGTCGCACCCTGCGGCATGCTGTTCAACGAACGCTATAAAAAGTTCCACATCGGCAACATCTGCGAGGAGCGATTCAAGAACATCTGGGCCAGCGACCGCTACTGGGAGGTCATGAACTACCTCGCCTCCCCCGAATTCAACGCCCAGAAGATGTGCGGCTCGCTCTGCCTGCAGCACAAGGTAAACGAGGCGCTCGACGCGCATCGCAAGGGCAGCATCACGCTGCGCGACCAGGGCGGCACCGCGCCCATGCACCTTAACTTCATCTAAGAGTCCGTTTCGAAACTCACCGCCGAAGTGTCCAAGTGCAGCTTGGACGGTCGCTCTGCGATGTCACTATGCCCGATTTTCGTGGGTTTCGTCGTCCCAAGAGAGCCAAGGGAAGTGGCCTTTGCAGGGTTTCAAAACGGCCTCTAAGATGAAAGATCATCATCTGCGATTGCGCCTCGCTCCTGCGGGGGGCGCGCGCCATTGAACCGAGATGCTTTTCCCCTCCAATGAATTTCTGCTGTTCTTCCTGCCGGTCGCGCTGATTCTTTTTCTGTTCGTTCGCCACTTCGCCGGCACGGCCGCGGTCGTTCTCTATCTACTGATTGCGTCGCTGGTCTTCTACGCCTACACCAACCCGCTCTATGTGCCGCTGATTCTGGCGTCCATGACGTTCAACTACGCGATGGCGCAGATGGCCGTCGCGCGGATGATCACGCCCTGGTTTGCCATCGCCTTTGGCGTGTCGGTCAATCTGGCCGTACTCGGCTGGTTCAAGTATTCGGCATTTATCGCAGGCGCCGTCCACGCAGCCTTCGGCGTGACACTGCCGGCCTATGGCGGCGAGCTGCCGCTCGCGGTGTCGTTCTTCACCTTCCTGCAGATCGCCTATTTGGTCGATGTCTGCACTGGCCGGAAGCAGACCGGCGGCATCTTCGACTACTTCCTGTTTGTCACCTTCTTTCCGCACCTGATCGCCGGACCGCTGGTGCATCACGGCGAGCTGATCCCGCAATTCAAGGATATCGGCCGAAGCTGGCGGCGCTGGCAGACATGCTTCGCGGTGGGGCTGACTATCTTCGCGGTCGGCCTGTTCAAGAAGATCGTCATCGCCGACAACATCGCCCCCTTTGCCGATCTGGTGTTCGACGGCGCCAAGGCCGGCCAGGCTCCGGCGCTGATCCAGTCGTGGGTCGGCACGCTGGCTTATGCCCTGCAGATCTATTTCGATTTCTCCGGCTATTCCGACATGGCGATCGGGCTCAGTAAGATGTTCTGCCTGAAGCTGCCGATCAATTTCAACTCGCCCTATCAGGCGACCAGCATCATTGACTTCTGGAAGCGCTGGCACATCACGCTGTCGCGCTTTCTTCGCGACTACCTCTATATCCCGCTCGGCGGCGGGCGCGTCGGCAGTGGGCGCCGTTACGCCAACGTCATGATCGTCATGCTGCTCGGCGGGCTTTGGCACGGGGCGGGCTGGCAGTTCATCTTCTGGGGCGGGCTGCACGGCATCTATCTGGTGATCAACCACGTATGGCGCTCGGTGTCGGCCGGCCGGCTGGACAATTCGCTTCTCTGGAACGGCTGCGCATGGTTCATCACGCTGATCGCTGTGCTCGTCGCCTGGGTACCGTTCCGCGCCGCGGACCTCTCCACCGCGGTGCTGATCTGGAAGGGCATGATCGGCCTCAACGGCATCACCGTCGGCGACAAGCTCGCGTTCCTGACCGCGTACCTGCCTTTCGCACGGGTCGCACCGATGGGCTTCCTGAACCTTGGGACCACCAATCTGGCCATTCTGGCCATCGCATTTGTCATCGCCGTCGCCTGCCCCAACATCTACCGGATCATGCGCCGCGGCGATCCGGTCCTCGATACGCATGTCGAGCTCGGCCCGCCGTTCCGTCTGCAGTGGTCGCCGACGCTGACGTTCGCGGCGGCGACCTGCGCGCTGCTATTTTGCGCTTTCGCAACCAGCCAGGAAGGCAGCCCCTTCTTGTATTTCCAGTTCTAGTCCGTGATCGCGCAATCCTATCGCCGCTACGTCGCTGTCACGCTCGCCGCGATTGCGATCCTGTTTGCCGTGGTCGGGGTCGCCTGGATCGCCCGCTGGCGCGGCAACGACCTCAACAACGCGCAGGAGCTTGCGCGCGCGCTCAACACTCAGGGCGGCGTCGCCAGCACGCTGGCGGTGCCGTACAACACCTTCAAGAAGGCGCTGTACGACTATCGCCAGCCGGACGTGGTGGTCGCGGGCTCCTCGCGCGGCCTGATGTTCCGCCAGAGCGCTTTCCGTACCTCGTTCTCCAATCTCGGCGGCGGCATCGCCAGCGCCGATTACGGCTTTACCCTGCTTGACCGGGTCTTCGCCGGCCGCGCGCCCAAGGTGCTGATCTACGCCGTCGACCACTTCACGTTCCTGCCGAGCGCGATGCCGGTCGACGAGCGCCCGGTCGGCGAAGTACGCGCCGTGCAACGCGTGCGCGTCAATGCCGCGCTGCTGCCGTACCGGCTCCTGATCGACGGCTACATGACCCCGCAGCAATTCGCCAAGCTGATCGGCCTTTCGCCCATGGAGCGCGCGCCGCTGCCGGTCTACGGCATGACCGCAAGCACCGATTTTGCCGGCGGCGACGGCGCCGACGGCTCCACCTACGGGATCGGCACGATGAAAGCCGTCTCGCAGCAATCAGCGGAGGCACGCTTCGCCGGCGATCTCGCCTGCGTGCGCCGCGGCGAGGCCTGCCGCGAGGTCATGCGGCCTGCGACGCAGATCGACCGGCGCCGCCTTATGCAATTCAAAAACCTGTTTTCTGCGCTGCGCGAGCGCGGCGTGCACGTCATCGCGTTCCTGGCGCCGATGCCGCCGCTGATGTTGCGTGAGATGAAGGCGAGTGGCGGATACGGCTATCTCGACGCGCTCCGCGCGGCGATCCGCGCCGAATTGCCGCAAATCCACGACATGATGGACATCGAAGCGCTGGGAACATCGGACTGCGAATTCTACGACGCCATCCACGCAGGCGAGATCGCCAATCTTCGGGCCATGCTTGCGGTCGCGCAGAAAGAGCCGGTGCTGGCGCAGCAGCTCGATGCGGCCAATGCGAGAGCGACGATTGCGCGCTACGAGGACGCGATCATGGGGGTGAGCGACAAGACCAGCGAGGCGCTCGCCTCCCTGATCGACGGCTATCGCTTCCGCGATGTCTGCCGCACAGCGCTCAGCCGCAGCGCGCGATGAGGCCGCGGAAATGATCTGCGAACATGGCGCCGGCATTCGGGCCGATCAGGTACTCGCGATAGACCCGCTGGCCTTCGGCGGCAATCTCGGCCGCGCGTCCCGGATGCGCAAGCATCGCCGCAATCTTGTCCTCGAGGTCCGACAAGTCCCAACGATGCGCCACCATCGTCTCGCCGTCACGAAAGAAATCCGGCCAGGTTTCGATCGCCGACATGTCCGGCTTAATCAGCAGCGCGCCGGCCATGAAGATCTCGAAATCGCGCAGCGTGATCTCGCCAAGGCCGAAGGGCGAGATGGCGATCCGGCTCCGCGCAAGCTCATCGAGATAGCCGCGGCGCGAAAGCTTCGCCGTATCGATGCGGCTTGCGAGCCTCTCAGCAATCCGCAGGCGCTGGTGGGCGACCGAGGGACGGACGTAGGCCGTTCCGACCCGGCAGGAGAAATCCTTGTCGCGCGGCATGGCCGCCGCATGAAAGGCGCCGGGAAACCGCAGCAGGAACGGAAGAGGCGCGTATTGATAGGCCTTCATCCGGTACGGCCCGAGCCAGCTATAGTCGGCGAGCCCCGAATTCCACGACACGGCGAGCTTGCCGAGCAAGGCGGGGTCTGTTACCGGCTCGGAACGAACCGGCGCATCGTCATCGACGCCGAAGGTCCAGTGATAGTAGTCGGTGAAGATTCGGTGGCCGTACAGCGGCTCGAGATAGCGGGCGCGGTCGTGCAGCAACTGCGATTTGCAATAGAGCGACACGTAGGGAAGCGCGCGCGCGTGGTCCCAGCCGGCGCTGTCGGCGATGCTGATGAAAATCAGTTTTCCGATCTGGTCGCGGAGCCGCGCCAGCTCTTGCAAAACCGCGTCGCTCTCGCCGGCCCAGCGCGAGGTGTAGTAGCGGCCATCGACGATCAGTGCGTCGCAGTCAGCGACGGTTTGATCAGCCGTCCTGAAGATACGGACATCGAAGCCCGCGTCACGCAACGCCCCTCGATGCACGATCAATGGCATCAGGAACGCGCGACCGTTCGGGGAGGTGAAACCCGCCGTCAGAACATGGATACGACGAAGGCTTTGTGTCATTCGAAGGCGGCGAGTGTCCGTCCGAAGCCGGCTGTTGTGCGAGCGTTCAGCACGTCCACATATCACCGGGCAGCGTGCCGTTGCTTATAGACAGAACCATGCCCACAGTCGACAATCATTCTATCCTCTACGTCATCGGCTCACTCGACCTCGGCGGCAGCGAACGGCACCTCAGCCTTATCGCTCCCCGACTCAAGCAGATGGGTTGGCGGCCGGTCATCTATTGCCTCACCCACCGCGGCGTGCAGGCCGACAAGTTCGGGCGCGAGGGCGTCGAGGTGATCGGTCCGCCGTTCGAGGCCATCGGCCGATCCACTCCCATCCGGGCGTTGAGCCTGATAATGTCCGTGTGCCGCCTGTTCGGCATCATGCTGAGGCGGCGGCCGCGCATCGTCCATTTCTTCCTGCCGATTTCGTATCTCATCGGCGGGCCGCTCGCCATCGTGACGCGCGTTCCGGTCCGGGTGATGAGCCGCCGCAGCCTCAATCACTATCAGAAGAACCATCCGCTGCTCCAGAAGATGGAGATCCGACTGCACCACGCCATGCATGCCCTCCTCGGAAATTCCAAAGCGGTCATGCGCGACCTGGAGAGTGAGGGCTGTCCGCCCGATAGGCTGCATCTGATCTACAACGGCGTCGAAGGCGCTCCGGCGACCGGCGCCGCAACCTTGACGCCCGAAGGCGCGCCCAAAACCGAAGGCCTCGTCCTGGCCATCGTCGCAAACCTCATCCCTTACAAAGCTCACGATGTGCTGCTGCGTGCACTGGCGGCCGTGGCGCCGCGCATGCCGGCATCGTGGACGCTCCTCTGCATCGGCCGCGACACCGGATATGGCATATACCTCGCCCGGCTCGCGGAGGAGCTCGGCCTCTCCGATCGCGTCCAGTTTCTCGGCGAGCGGCGCGATGTCACGGCGCTGTTGCCGACCGCCGATATCAGCATCCTCTGCTCGAACGAGGAAGGCTTCGCCAATGCGATCCTCGAAGGCATGGCCGCAGGCCTGCCGATGGTCGTGACCGACGTCGGTGGCAACGCCGAGGCCGTGATCCATGGAGAAACTGGGCTGGTCGTGCCGCCGGGAGACCCGGCGCGACTCGGCGGGGCGATCCTGACGCTCGCCTCCGACCCGGCGTCGCGGCATCGCATGGGAAGCGCCGCGCGGGAGCGCCAAGTTGCGCTTTTTTCGCTCGACCGCTGCGTGTCGGACTACGACCGCCTCTATCAGACGCTCATCGGGGGCTGACGGCCTGCATGCCAGCGCGCCCCGGCCACGGCCATAAAAACACCTTTCCGATCAGTATGATAAACTGACCGATTACCGTACATCCCAAGCCGCCCACTGGTTTACATCGCGACCGTTTCGACTATTGTCGGCCCGACCAGCGTGGGAATTGGGCCAGAACCAGCCGATGGCGAATGTCACATTTGTTCGTCCACCGTGCCTGATCTCCAAAGGCACGTTGCAGGGGCCGATAACGCCCCCGATCGGCGTTGCCTATTTGGCGGCGAGCCTCCGCGCCGCAGGCCACAAGCCGGCGATCGTCGATGCCTTGGGCGAGGACCCATTTCATCAAGTGCCTTGCTTCGACGACCGGATGATCGCGATCGGCTTGCCAATCGAGCAGATCGTCACACGGATTCCGGAAGAGACCGATGTCATCGGGCTGAGTTGCATGTTTTCGCAGGACTGGCCCTACACGCAGAAAATCGTCGAAGCGATACGTCAGAAGTTTCCCGCGGCGCTGATCGTCGCCGGCGGCGAGCACATCACCGCCCTGCCCCTGGTCACGCTGGAGACTTGCCCGGAAATCAATGTTTGCGTTCTTGGCGAGGGCGAGGAAGCCATCGTTGACATTGCCAACTGCGTTGCCGATGGCAGCGATATCGGTCTGTTGCCCGGCATCGCATTGCGCCGCGATGGCAAGGCGATCCAGACCGCGCCGCGCGCGCGGCTCAAGGACATCGATGCGGTTCCCCTGCCGGCGTGGGACCTGACGCCGATCAGGAACTATCTCGATCACAATCTCGGCTACGGCGTCGACCTCGGCCGCAGCATGCCGATCCTCGCGACGCGCGGATGTCCCTACCAATGCACGTTCTGCTCCAACCCAACGATGTGGACGACGCGCTGGTTTGCCCGCAATCCGGCCGCGGTACTCGACGAAATCCAGTATTATATCGACCATTTCAACGCGACGAATATCGATTTCTACGATCTGACCGCGATCGTGAAGAAGAAATGGATCATCACCTTCTGCGAGATGATCGAACAGCGCGGCATGAAATTCACCTGGCAGCTTCCCAGCGGCACGCGCTCGGAGGCGATCGATGCCGAAGTGTGCCGCGCTCTCTATCATGCCGGCTGCCGCAACATGACCTATGCGCCGGAAAGCGGCTCGCCTGCTGTCCTCAAACGCATCAAGAAGAAAGTCAACCTCGACAACCTGATGGCATCGATGCGCGGCGCCATCAAAGAGGGCATGAACGTCAAGACCAACATCATCATCGGCTTTCCCGATGAAACGCGCCGCGAGGCATGGCAGACCGTCGCGTTCGTGGCGCGCATGGCTTTGGCCGGCGTGCACGATGTGTCGGTATCGATGTTCTCTCCCTATCCGGGCTCCGAGTTGTTCAATGACATCAGGAAGCTCGGCAAGCTGCCACAGCTGGACGAGGAGTATTTCATCTCGCTCGCGTCCTACACCGACGTCACGACCACCGTCGGCTGGTGCGAGCACCTGTCGAGCCGCGAACTCGGCATGCTTCGGGTGACCGCGCTGCTCGCCTTCTACGCGCTGCAATGGGCCACGCGGCCGTGGCGCGCGCTGGGGACGGTTTACAACATCGTCGCCAATCGCCAGGTATCCCGGCTCGACAAGTCCTTGCAGGATTTCCTCAAGCGCCACACCGCTGGCAAGAAAATGTACCCCACCAGCTGATGCCTTCTGCAATCGTCCTTTGTGACAACGAGATTTCTTTGGTGCGCGGTCTGCGGTTTCAATGCCTGCCCGGAACGGCTCATTCCCTCGCAGAGATGACAACCTCACCGCTTTTGCCGTTTGCCCCCAAGCAAGGGTGGCCCGTGTGACACGTGCCCATGCGCTGCCGGCCTTTGCGAGACGCTGCTGGCTGAAGGCTCGCCGGAGTCTCGGGCTGGGCGATCGGGAAGCAGCCTGGCCCATGCCTCCCGCGGGCGTCTTTCTCAATCCGAGCGACGCCGATTTCGCTGCCTATGAAGAAGCTCCGCTGGCGCTGACGTGGCAACGCGCCGGTGGCTCCGACCTCGCCGCCTGGCAGGAGAAGGTGCGCGCCAAGTTGCGCGAAATGCTGGGCATGGTGCCGCCGTCCGGCAATCCTGTTCCGGTTACCGGAGCCGCGGGTGGCGTCTCCGGCGGACTGTCCCGCCAGACATTCTATCTGCCGACGGCGCCGAGGCGGCACGCCGCGGTCACGGTCGTATGGGACCCGCGCCACGCCGGGCAGGCATTGCCGGTCATGTTATGTCTGCAGGGCCACACCTCCGGCGCGCACATATCATGGGGCCAGGTCCTGCTGCCGGAGGATCGGCAACGCATCGACAATGGCGGCGATTTCGCGATTCAGGCCGTCCGGCAAGGGCATGTCGCCGTTTGCATCGAGCAGATCGCGTTCGGCGAGCGGCGTGAACAGGCCCTCGCCCACCGATGGGACCACACCTGTATCGACGCGAGCAACCGCGCCTTGCTGCTCGGCCGCACCGTTCTCGGTGACCGGATCGCCGACGTCGCTGCCGTCATCGATTGGCTGCGAAGCCTTCCGCCGGATTTTCCTGCCCTGAACACGGCGCGCATTCGGGCGATGGGCAACTCTGCCGGCGGCGAGACCGCCCTCTATACAGCCGCCTTGGATCGTCGCATCGAGGGTGTGATCGCCAGTGGCTGCGTGGGCGCATGGCGCAAAACCAGCGGCGCGCGCAAGACGTGTCCGGACACCGTGATTCCCGGAGTGTTGAACTGGATCGAATTCAGCGATGTTCTTGCTCTCTGCGCGCCACGACCGCTGCTGGTCGTCTCCGGCCTCACCGACCATATCTATCCCTTCCGTCTGGCGTCCGAATGCGCCGAGGAGGCGCGCCTCGCCTACGCTGCGCTGGGCGCCAGCAACCGGCTGCGTGCGCTGTCGGGCCCTGGCGGCCACCGGTTCTATCCGGAGGTGGCCTGGCCGGCTTTCCTTTCGCTGCTGGAGCCGCCGGCATCATGACCGCCCCCGTGCACGCGGCCGACGTCTTTCACCTGTCGCTCGTGTTCCAAACCGGCGACAATGCGCCGCTGGGCCGACGCCTCGCGCTCACCCTCCACAATATGCTCGATGCGTCCCAGAGCGACGACGGCGAGCGCGTCGTCGCAGTCTGGGGCACGCCCTCGCATGACGGACGCATCCTGAAGTCGGATGACATCGCCCGCTGGCTGCGGACACAATCCATTGAAACCGTCGCCCAGCGTCTCGATTCCAGTTACCTGCTCATCGTCTACGAACGGCTGGCCGACCGGCTCCGGATCGTCTCCGATCGTTTCGGATCCCTGCCGCTGTTTCACCGCACTGCCGCCGGAGAATTTAACGCCAGCACTTCGTTCAAACGGCTGTTCGATGCCCGTGGCGCCGTTCATAGCCCTGGCTTCGACCCATGGACGGTTGTCGAGTTCTTCCATTTCCGCCGGGTCTTCAACACGCGCACCTATGATCGCGAAATCGCGTTCCTGCCAGGTGCGAGCATCCTCACCATCTCCGCTGACGGCACCAGCCAGCGGCAAGCCTATTGGCAGATCGCACCGGACAAGCTCACGCTCGGCCAGACCGCGATGGCCGAACGGCTTGCCAATGCCCTGCGCGATTCGATGCAGACGGCGATGTCTGACGGCAGGCGTTACGGGCTGCTGCTGTCCGGCGGGCTCGATGCACGGGCGCTGCTTGCCGCGGCGCCCCGTGCCCCCGTCTGCTTCACGACCACGCCGAAGCCGAACAACGAACTCGCCGTCGCAACCGAGCTGGCTCGCCTGCGCGGTGCCGGGCATGTCTACATCCCGCGGCCGGAGCAGCTCCTCGATCGGGCGCTCGCGCCGTCAGTTGCGCTGAGCGGCGGCATGACGATCTTCAACGAGGTGCCGTTCCTGGGCTACGGCGATCAGATCCTGCCGAGCGCAGATACCGTCTTCATGGGCCTCGCCCTCGACATCATGTTCTGCGGCCATTATCTGCCGAAATCGCTGGCCAGCTATGGGGGGCGCCACGGCTGGCATTTCCAGTTGCACGCGCTCGGCGACGAGCTACCGGCGCTTTTTGCCGACACCGTCAGCTATCGGCTGAAGACCAGCGACCCCGCGCGCGTGCTTCGGGCGGAGTTCCGGGACAGGGCGCGGGCGCATATCGTCGACTGCGTGCGGCAGGAGATGGACGAAGGCCGACGGGCCGGGCTCACCGGCTACGATCTTTGGGAATTCGCCCATCTCCACAATCTGGCCCGGCATTACTCGCTACTCATGGCGCAATCGGTGCGAACCTTTGCGACCTGCCGGATTCCTGCATTCACCAACCGGCTCTACGATCTGTGCTGGAACATGCGGGCGGAGGACAAGGCGAACTGGGCCGTCTATCAATCGGCCATCAAGCTCCTGAATCCCGAATTGATGCGGGTGCGGAACGCCAACACCAATATCCGCGCCGACCTTTCGTTGCCGATGCAGACCGCGGTCAAATTTGCCCGCAGTATCGCGAACCGCGCGTTCGGTACGACACGCGGCGCCAGCCCCAGCTGGTGGGACCGGTCATGGCCGGAGCCGAGCCAGGCCATCGCATCAAATCCAAGCATTCAGGATGCGGTGCGTGGCTTGCCGCATTCGGAGGGCTTGGCGGCGGCCGGGATGTTCGATCTCGATGCGATCGGCAGGGTCGTTAGCGAGCACATGGCCGGCACGCACGACCACACGGTCATGCTCAATGAACTGGTGACAATCGACAGCGTGCTGCATCCGTTCCAGCCGTGACTGTCGTATCCTGCCCGGTGGACGTCACATGCGCCTGACCTGGTCATAACCGACGCATTCTCATGCAAAAAGAAAAGGCCATCGGCGGCCCCATGACCCATACCGGGACGGTGCCGCAGCAGTCGCGCGGCCGGCAGTCGCATTTGTTTTTCTGGTCGCTGTTCGGCGCGTTCGGCGCGGCCATGGCCGCGCTGGTGCTGCTGCGCATGCTCCCCTTGCCGGAGGAGGTGCTTCAAGACCCGCAGCGGCGCTGGATCTTGGGCCAGTTGCCGAGCGACGAATGGGTGGATCTCAAGCTCAGGCATGCACGGAGCAATCAGCCATACGATATCGGCCTGTTCGGCAATAGCCGGATTTTAATGGTGGGCGCCGACGAACTTGGACTTAACAATCGTCGCGTCTTCAATTTCGCCATCGGCGGACAATCCGTCCGGCAGAGCATTCGCCTGCTGGAAGAACTTCATGCATCCGGCAAGGCGCCGGCGATTGCCCTCATCAGCATGGACCATGTCGAGCTTGGACTGCCGGGCGGGCCTGGCGTCACTCCCAGGCCACCGTTGCGCTGGCTTACAGGCGCCGCCGACGTCTGGATCGCCTGGAGGCGGGAGGGGCTCCGCAGCGCGATCATTCAAACGATCAACTCCGGTGCCGCGGAGGGAGCCGGGATGGCGATGACCTTCAACCACGTCTTTCTCCTCTCCAAGCTGCGGGCACTCGCCGGCGTGGCAGGGCCGTCGATGAATTTCCGTGCCGACGGCAGCCAGGAGCAAGTCGTTCCCGCCGGGCCCGTCACCCTCGGCCCGCTGCCTCGGCGCGCCGACACTTATCCGCAGCTCGAAAGCGATTTCGCGCGGCTCGCTGCGATCCGCGATTCCGGCGTCAGCATCGTGGTCTATGAAAGCCCGGTCGCTCCAAGCCTTGGCGGCGCGGCCGATCGAGAACTGTCCAGCAACGCACGCGATGTGCGGCGCCGTTTCCATGAGGCCTGCGCGCAGCATCGGCTGGTCTGTCATGGGCCGCCCGTGCTGGCCGACACTCCATGGTTCGACCGCGACCATGCTCCCGCGGCGCAACTCGCGATGTGGCTGCGTCCTCTGATCGGCCCGAAGATCTAGACCGTGTTTTTCAACAATCTCTCATTCGTCTGGTTGTTTTTTCCGGCAACGCTGCTTGGCTTTTATCTTGTCGTGCCGCGCGATGGGCGCCGCCACTTCCTCCTGGCTGTGAGCCTGATTTTTTATGCGCTGTCGGGTCTGGCCCACCTGTTGCTGCTGATCTGCGACATCCTGTGGGTCTATGCGATCACGCGCAGCGCATCCTATCCAGGCAGCACCCAGCGGATGTGGCTTGCGATCGCGATCCCGCTCGCGGCGCTGGTCCATTTCAAATACCTGACCTTCATTCTGGAGCAGGTCATCGGCATACCGCCGGGACTCTTGCAGGACACAATGTTTGCGAGAGTCCTGCTGCCGATCGGGATTTCATTCTTCACCTTCGAGCTCATTTCCTACTCGCTCGACCGTTACCGCGGCGAAATTGAAAGCCCGGCGCCATTGATCGACCTGGCTTTATTTGTGACCTTCTTTCCCCACTTGGTGGCTGGCCCCATTCTGCGTTACCGCAACGTGGCCACGCAATTCTCCGCCCTGCCCTCGTTCCGGCTCACGCCAGGCGAAACACAGGAAGCGATCGTTCAGATCTGCCTCGGGTTCTTCGTCAAGATTTTGCTGGCCGACTGGATTTCGGGATACGTCTCGGTTCTCAAGGGCGATCTTGGCGGCCTGTCAGCGCCTGGCGCGCTGTATCTGGTCTTCGGTTTCAGCTTTCAGATCTATTTCGACTTCTTCGGCTACTCGTTGATAGCAATCGGGGTTGGACGTCTGTTGGGTGTCCGCCTCCCGGACAATTTCCAGCGTCCTTACGATTCGCTGAATCCCCGCGAATTCTGGCGTCGCTGGCATATCTCGCTGTCGTTCTGGCTGCGCGATTATCTCTATTTCCCGCTCGGCGGGAATAAACGCTATATCCGCAATATTATTATCGTTTTCCTGGCTTGTGGCATCTGGCATGGCGCCGGATGGAATTTTGCATTCTGGGGGCTGACACACGCGCTTCTGGTCATTGGCTATCACCACACCGCGCCATGGTGGGATCGCTTGCCGCCATCGATTCAACGTGGCGCGACGTTCACCCTCGTGTCGTTCGCCTGGCTGCCCTTTCTGTTCGACATGCAGCAGATCAATCAGGTCCTGGGCAGCTTCGCTGTATGGACGCCGCAATCGCAACTTCCGATCGAGGCATGGGGATCGCTGGCGGCCGCGGCCGGGGTCTACGCCGTGGCGGACGCGGACCGCATCGTTGACTTGCTTCGCAAAAGGACCTCCCATCAGGTTATCGGCGGAATCGTTGCCGGTGTGGCGGCTGTGAGCTGCCTTCTGTTCCTGGATCGAACCGCAACATTCATCTACTTCCGGTTTTGACAGGCGAACACGATGCCATCGGCCGCGGGCTCATTGTTATGGTTGGCTCCTTAACCCTTGAAGACAGCGCAAAGAGAGCTTGGAGGGCTCTCTCTGCTTCACGATTGAATTGTTTGCAACCGGACGCTAGTTCTGACGCCCACGGCCTCCCGTGTGCGTCACGAGGCGGCGGCCAATTGGACCCAGGATCGCATCACACCGATGCCCCTTGTCGCGGAAGCCTCATCACTCGCTGCCGTCCGCTATGTACCAGCGCTCACCGGCATGCGGGCGCTTGCGACGCTCCTGGTGTTGCCGCGCCACACCAACCATTTCCTTTCGGCAAGCATGGCGGATGTGCTGCCGTTCCTGCTGCGCGGCTACCTTGCGGTCGATTTCTTCTTCATCCTCTCCGGCTTCATCATCACCCACGTCTACCTGGACTCCCTTGCCTATCGGAGCTAGCGAGCCACGCGGGTCTACCTCTGGCATCGGCTGATCCGGCCCTATCCGGTGCACATTGCCGTGCTCGGCGCGATGCTGGCGATGGTTGGCCTCGCCGCCGCCGCCGGCTTCCGTGTCAACAATCCCGAGATGCTGCGTTGGGACGACCTTTATGCGCAGCTGCTGCTGATCCAAGCCTGGGGCGACTGGAATTCGCCGGTTCAACAATCGACGCCGTCGTGGCGCAGACCCTGTTTCTCAAGATCGATCCAACCGAACGTACGTCATCGCGTTTCGCTTTGTCGGTCATGGCCTTACCGCGCTCACCCGGATTGTTCCGAGCCGGGCATTTCGTTTCGGGTCTTTAAATGGACTGGAGCAAGTCGATTTGCGGACGACTTCTCCTCCATGCGTAAAATAGGATTAAAAGCGGGATCAAGATAGGATGGCGGATGTGGCTTCCTTGGCTATTTCCTTGAATGTTCATTCAAAGCCTAGCGCAGTTCGACGGATGCCGTCGAATTGCCGAAATTGCTGCACAAACTTGACACTGCAAGATCAAGGCATTTGACAATGGCGTCCGCTCTGTCATGCAAAGCGTGGAACGGTTGGGGCAATCGGCTTTATTCTATCGATGGCTAAGTTGACCGGGCGCACGCTGCTGGATCGCGAAAATTCGGCCGAATCACTGGATGCCGAAATGTTCGGCTCCCCGGGAGCGTTCGGGTCGTTCTGGGCGACTTCCGACGCCAGGACGGAACTGGTTCAAATCGATCTCGGCACCACATTAATGTGCGGCTGCGCGGCCTGTGTTGCTGAGCGCGAAGGTGGCAACAATCAATTCAAGGCCGAGGGCAATCTCCAGCCCGCCGCGGCCGGAACGGGTTCGTTCCCAGCAGGGGCAGTCCAAGCGCCGTCTTACGCAGTCAACGCGGTGGTCAACGAGTATCAAATCCAATGGGGCAGCTTTACGCCTGGGACGGCAGTGACCGTCACCTACAGCTTCCTCACCAATGTCCCCAGTTACTACTCTGCGAACGCGGATGAGCGATTTCAATTCGCGGCGATGAACGCCGCTCAGAAGCAAGCGGCGCGCGATTCATTTACGAACTATGCTGAAGTCGCAAATGTCACGTTTGTAGAAGTGGCAGCCGGTACCGGTTCGATCAATCTCGGCACAGCCAACCTAGGCAGCGGGATCGGCGGCTGGGCCTATTATCCATCTCCTGGATATTCCGGCGCAAACGATCATTCCGTGGCCGGCGATGTTTGGATCACCAATCGCTATTCCAGCTACACCAACCCGACGAAGGGCAGCTGGGAATACCAAACCTACATCCATGAGATCGGTCACGCGATCGGTCTGAAGCATCCAGGCAATTACGATGCCGGCGGCGGCGGCACACCTGGACCCTATCTCCCCACGTCGGAGGACAGTCACCAGTACACGGTGATGTCGTACTATTCCGGTCCGACGTATGGCAACGTCGAGCCGATTACCCCACAGCTCTACGACATAGCGGCGATTCAATATCTGTACGGTATCAACAGCTCGACGCGAAACGGAAACGATAGCTACACGTTCGCGACCTCGCTGCAGGTCAAGACAATCTGGGACGGCGGCGGCAACGACACATTCAACGCGTCCAATCAGGCTCAGGCTGTCACCATCGATCTGCGTCCGGGCAGCTTTAGCTCGATTGGGGGCACCAGAAACGTCGCCATCGCCTTCGGCGCCGCGATCGAGAATGCGATTGGAAGCAGCTTCAACGACAGTCTCACAGCCAATGACGCCAGCGGCACGCTGGATGGCAGGGCTGGCAATGACACTCTAGTCGGCGGCGCCGGCGTGGATAGGCTTATCGGAGGACCCGGCATCGATACGCTCACCGGCAATGGTGGCGCCGACATATTTTCTTTTGTCAGCGGCGACAGCGGCGCAGCGTCAGGAAACCGCGACCTGATCTCCGACTTCACGCCCGGGACGGATCAGATCGATCTCTCCGGCATCGATGCCGATCTCAGCACCCCGATTATGGATGCGTTTCGATTTCTCGGAACGACCGTCTTTGATGGCTTGGCCGCGGCACTCGATTATTTTTTCGATACTGCCCGAAATGTCACCGTGCTCCGGGGCGACGTCAACGGAGACAGTGCCGCCGACTTCGCCATCGATCTGAGCGGCAGCAAGACGCTCAGTTGGGCCGATTTTACCAGTGGCAGCGTGAGGCCGGTAGCTCCGCTCAATCTGACCGGCACGTCAAGTGTAGACATGCTTATGGGCGATGCGCTCGACGACACGCTGTCGGGACTTGGCGGCAACGACACGCTGATCGGGAAGGCTGGCAATGATTATCTGGACGGCGGGATTGGCGCCGACACGATGATCGGCAGCATCGGCAACGACACCTATGTTGTCGACAATCCCGGCGATGCAGTGACGGAAGTTTCTGGACCATATGCGCCCCCGTCGGGCTGGACCATCAAGGGCACAGCAGATCTCAACGGAGATGGCCAGCTTGACCTCGCGGTTACGGACGGGACGGTCAATCAGCTCTGGCTTCTCAAGGACGGCGCGGTTTTGTCGACCACGGCGCTGCCGTTAACGAGTTTGCCATTGATGGGTCTCGTCGATCTCGACGGCGATGGCGACAAGGACGTGCTCTACCAGATTCCTGATGGCCGCCAATGGGCGCAATATCTCAACGGCGCCAGCTTAGCGAGCAATGGCCCTGTCGCGGGCCGAGTGGCGGATGCTTTGAAGACGCTTCCAGGGGGCAATGAAGGCACCGACACTGTGCTCTCATCGATCAGCTACGCGCTGCCCGTGGGGGTGGAGAACCTGACGCTGCAATCCGGGGCCGGCTCAATTAACGGCACCGGCAATACCCTCGACAACATCATCATCAACAATGAGAACAACAACGTCCTCACTGGCGGGGCTGGCATCGACACATTTGTTTTCAACCCAAACTTTGGAAACGACGTAGTCACGGACTTTCATCCCGGCGAGGATATTGTCCGATTCGATCATGCAATATTCGCAGACGCCTCTAGCTTGCTCTCTCACATGATAGATGATGGTCTCGGAAATACGATCATTGCTGTCGATGCTAGCGATACTGTGACGTTACAAAATGTGCCAATAGCAACTGTGCAGCAACATTTGAGTGATTTTCACATTGTGTGAATGAATGCGTTCTGCGTAACGATTGATCGTGGTGTAGACCTGAAATCTGGCGGCGGCATTACAACAAGGTACGCCCACATTCGTCGCTGGGATACCGACCGCCGGCACCAGAGGCACTCTTCTGGCCGGCAAAGCCCATGGCGCAAATGCCAGCTCTAAACTAACATTCCGAACGGACCACTCGGTGGGGGCCGGTCAGTTTTCTGCACAAAGCTTAGCCGTTCGCACGGGCCCTCGCGAATATCGCACAGGTTTCTCGGGTTCGTGATATGCGTCATTCCGTTTCTGTTTCAATACACCAAGGACACCCTTGCGGATCGGCAGCTGGGTGAACTGTCCCATCCGCTTTACATCTGTCATTTTCTGTTGATTTGGACGGTCGGATCTTTTAGCGAACACGATGCCTCGGTCGCGGGCTCACTATTGTGATTGGCTCCTTGATCCTGAGCATTTTACTTTATCTGTTCCTCGATCGGCGGCTGGACCGCTGGCAGCACCGGCGCTTTGCCGCCAGCGGGCGGCGGCCGCATGAAGACAGCGCAAAGAGAGCTTGGAGGGTGCTCCCTGCTTCACGATTGAATTGTTTGCAACCGGGCGCTAGGTCTGACGCCCACGGCCTCCCGTGCGCGTCCCGAGACGGCGGCCAGCTGGAACCAGGATCACGCCGATGTCCCTTGTCGCGGAAGGCTCATCATTCGCTGCCGTCCGCTACGTGCCGGCGCTCACCGGCATGCGGGCGCTTGCGGCGCTCCTGGTGCTGCTGCTCCACACCAACCATTTCCTTTCGGCAGACATGGCGGATGTGCTGCCGTTCCTGCTGCGCGGCTATCTTGGGGTCGATTTCTTCTTCATCCTCTCCGGCTTCATCATCACCCACGTCTACCTGGACTCCCTTGCCTATCCGAGTTGGCGAGCCACGCGGGTCTTCCTCTGGCACCGGCTGATCCGGCTCTATCCGGTGCACATTGCCGTGCTCGGCGCGATGCTGGCGATGGTTGGCCTCGCTGCCGCCGCCGGCTTCCGTGTCAACAATCCCGAGATGCTGCGTTGGGACGACCTTTATGCGCAGTTGCTGCTGATCCATGCCTGGGGCGTAATCCCGGTCGCGAGTTGGAACGCCCCGGCATGGTCGATCAGCGCCGAATGGTTCGCGTACCTGCTGTTCCCCGCGCTCGCGCCTATGCTGATGCGGCTTCGCCGGCCTTGGAGCGCGCTGGCGCTTGCAGCGGCGGCGCTCGTGGCCACGGTAGGCGTGCTGGCGGTCGCCGGGCGGACCCTCGAATACTCTTGGCTCGGGCCGCCGGCGCTGGTGCGCGTGACCGGAGAATTCCTCTGTGGCGCGGCGCTATGCCGGGCGCTCATGCTTTGGCCCGGCGCGGAACGTGGAACTGGTGGATGGCCGCCATCCGGGGCCGCCGATGCACTCGGTTACCTGGCGATCGCTGGATACCTGATCGGCGCCTCGATTGGCCTGCCGGATCTGTTGCTGGTCACTCTGCTGGCGCTCGCCATACTGGGCGGCGCACGATCCGACGGCTCGCTCACTCGCGTGCTCGGCCGTGGACCGATTGCATGGCTGGGCGAGATCTCCTACTCGATCTACATGGTGCACCTGCCAATCCTGATCGTCGCCCGGCGCGTCTATGATTCCTGGGGCTACGCGACCTGGAGCGTCGCCGGGCGTCAACTTGCTTTCATCGGCACCATGGCGATGGTGATCGGGGTCGCCGCGCTGGTGTATTACGTGGTGGAGCGGCCGGCACGACAGCGATTGCGCAACAAAATGGGCATCATCGCGGCGCGCTGATTCGGCCTGGAACGATCTCTCCGAGAACCCGCCCGCCGTTTCAGGATCGCGCTATGCCGCCACGCCGCTGAAATCCGGCACGGCATCCCGCAGCACAGCATAGATCGCCGCGCGCTCTTCGCGCGCCAAGCCCTGCTCCAGCGTCCCAAGCCACGCCCGCATCACCTCGAGCGGCGGACTCACCGGCCTCGCGGCCACCACGCCGCTGATGCCGATGCCGGAATTGGCTTCCTCGCGCGAGAACAGGATTTCGTTGAGGCGTTCGCCCGGCCGCATGCCCGTGTAAACGATCTGGATGTCGCGGCCAGGCTCAAGCCCGGAGAGCCGGATCATCCGCTCCGCCAGATCGGAAATCTTGACCGGCTGACCCATGTTGAGGACGTAGACCGAAACATCCGTGCGCTCGGGCCCAAGCGCGTGACTGGCCGCGGACACCACGAGATCGCACGCCTCTCGAATCGTCATGAAATAGCGGACCATGTCGGGATGCGTCACGGTCACCGGCCCGCCCGCCTCGATCTGGGCCTTGAATTTCGGCACCACCGAGCCATTCGACGCCAGCACGTTGCCAAAGCGCACGGAGATGAAGCGCGTGCCCGCATGCTCACGCGCGCGCTTCGCGAACTCCGCATCGAGCGCCTGACAATACATCTCGGCAAACCGCTTGGTCGCGCCCAGAACCGACACCGGCTCGATCGCTTTGTCCGTCGAGATCATGACCATGGCCGCGGCGCCGGCCTCGACCGCGGCATCGGCGACGTTGACCGATCCGAACACGTTGGTCTTGACGCCTTCGCCCCAGTCCTGCTCGAGCAGCGGTACGTGCTTGAGCGCCGCCGCATGGAACACGATGTCCGGCTTGAAGTCCTTCAACAGTCGAAAAATGCGCTCGCGATCACGAACGTCGGCAAGACGGCCCTCAATGCGCGTCTCCGATTGCTTGATCTCCAACGCCTCGAGCGCGGAATAAAGCGCGGGCTCGGAATTCTCCACGATGAGCAGGCGTGCCGCCCCGAACGTGACGACGCGATCGCAGATTTCCGTGCCGATGGAGCCGCCGCCGCCGGTGACAAGAACGGACCTGCCCTTCAAGAAACTTTCGAGCCGCACATAGTCGATTTTGACGCTCGGTCGCAGCAGCAGATCTTCGACCGCCACAGGTGCCAGTTGCAGCGTCCTGCCGGACTCGTCCAGCGACGGCATACGATTGACGGTCAAGCCCAGCCGCCGCGCCCGCATCAGAAGGGATTCAGCGCCGCTGCCGGGATCGAAGGCCGAGGGCGTTAGGACTAGTCGGGTGACGGGCGTCTTGCCATGGCGCAGCATCGCGATCACGCTTTCCAGATCGTCGAAGCCGCCTAGCACAGGCACCCCGCGCACCATGACCCCTTGATCGGAGCGCGCGGGCGATAGCAGGCCGACCGGCCAGATTTTCGAGCTGGCGCCGCTCTCGATCGCACGCAGCGGCACCTCCACGTCGGCGGCGCGCCCGAGGATCAATGTCGGGATGGC
>CAMDEB010000005.1 GCA_945893085.1 Rhodoplanes serenus
CCGGGCATTCATGTAACCCACTGTTTACTGTCGAAGCCAAATTGGTCCGCATTGGCATCAAAAGAAACCAAAATCCAATCGCTTCCATGCGAGAACGCCGCAAAACCAGAAGCGTTGCGGGAGCGGGTCAGTGCGCGGCAATTTCGAGACAGTGACTGTAGGCCAAGGTCCGTCGCCGATTTCCATTGCCGGGGCCGTAATCCGTTACGGCTTCTATGCCGTCGGCGCGCTGGTGCTCGGCATGATCGGAATTGGCATCATGTCGCTCTGGAAAATCCCGCCCAAGACGATCGATGTGCCGCCGGCGTTCCGCATCACCGCGCCGGGCCTGGCGCGGCTGCCGGTCAGCGGCCATGTGGTCACCAGTTCCCTGCTCGGCCGCGCCGAAGTGCGGCAGTATGGTCGGCTGACCAATCGCGACATCGACCTCGCGGTCGTCCTGGTGATGCCGCCGAAGGGCGTCGGCATGGGTACCGAATTCGTCCAGGACCTGCGCACTCTCAATCTCTTGAAAATGACCCGCATGTCGCTGACCCAAACCCATTACGACATGGACACGCGCTTCGGCGAATTCCGCGGCACCGAGATGCGCGTCGACACCGATGGACGCTGGAAACAGTGCATCGCGTTCCGCAGCCGTTTCGATTCGCCGTCGGTTTATGTGACCGGCTGGTATTGCGACGCCACCGGCACCAAGCCCAGCGCCGATGCCGTGGCCTGTATGCTGGACAAGCTCGTGCTCGACAAGGAACTCGACTCGAAGGAAGCCGACACCTTCATGCGCGAGAAGATGGGCAAGCGAGCCAACTGCATGGCGCAGCCGGTGACGCAGACCACCGACACCGGCGCGCGGCGCATGTCGTCGCCGCAGCGCTGGTCGCAGCCGACCGCCGGCCGCAACTACAATTATAACTACCGCTATTGAATCAGCGCGGCGCGAACGGATTCTGCCAGCCGCCGCGTCCGGCCGGCGCGCGCGGCGGGAACGTCGCCTCCAGATAATCGAGCACGATCTTTTGCTCCTTCTCCGGCAGCGGCGGCATGCCATGCCGCTGCGTCATCCAGGCGAGCGAATCCTCCCACTGCCCGCGGGTCATGCCCTGCTGGGCGACCAGCTTGAAGCCGTGGCAGGCGGTGCAGGCGTAGAACGTGTCGTCGCGTCCGGCGCCTGCGGGGAAGTCTTCGGGGTTTTCATCGCGGGGGGTGAAGGTTTGCGCGAAGAGACCTGACGCAGAAATCACAACTATCAAAATAACGGCAACCAGCAGCGCAACACTGCGTGTCCCGGACGCGGTGCAGCGCGAAGCGGTGCACCGCTGATCCGGGACCGTTCCAGACACCGAATTCGCTACGGTCCCGGGTCTGCAGCGCACCACCAAACGGTGCTGCGCTGCGCCCGGGACACGAACCCTCCACATCATCAAGCCACCAGCACCGCGATCCGGTGCATCGGGTTGCCGCCGTAGCCCTGCGGATTCCAGAAGCCGGCCTGGTGCGGTTGCATCGCGCCCTTGGAATCGGTCGCCCGGGTCCAGATCTCGTAATAGCCGTCGGCCGGCAGCGTGGCGGTCGCGGTCCAGCGTTGCCAGTCGTATTTGTTCTTCGGCTTCTCCAGTGTGGCCCGCTGCCAGGTGGCGCCGAAATCGATCGAGACGTCGACCCGGCGCACGGTGTTGTCGCCGGCCCAGGCCGCGCCGCGCAGCGCGACCTCCTTGGTGCCGGCCGGCATCTTCGCGCCGTTCGCCGGACTGGTGATGATCGAACGCACCGGCATCGATTCGAGATCGCGGAAATTTCCGTCCGCCGGCTTGTCGCCCGGCACCATCGGCTTGATGGCAACGCGGTAGGACGTCGCGCCCATGCCGGGCCCGTCGTGATACTTGTCGCGCACCCAGAGCCGCGTGAACCACTTCGACGACACCGAGCCCGGCCAGCCGGCGATCACGAGCCGCACCGGCCCGCCGTGGATGTTCGACAGCGGCTGGCCGTTCATCGCGAACACGATCAGATTGTTGCCGTCCATCGCCTTCTTGATCGGCACGCCGCGCGAGATCGCATCCTTGGTGTTGTCGGCGAGGCTGCGGTCGCTGCCGTAGTGGCCGGTGAAGGTGGCCGACGGCTTCACGCCGGCGGCCTTGAGCAGGTCGGACATCCGCACCCCGGTCCATTCGGCGCAGCCGGCGCCGCCGTTGGTCCACTGGTTGCCGCGCGCGGTCGGCGTGAAGAACGAGCGGCCGTTACCGCCGCATTCCAGCACCATGCGGCGCGTCACCGGCTTGAACCTGGTTTTCAGTTCGCCGAGCGTGAGCGCCAGCGGCGTGTTGACCTCGCCGTCGACGATCATCTTCCAGGCGTCCGGCTCCTTGGCCGCTTCCGGGATCGTGCCGTTGTTGCGGACGAAGAATTTCTCGGTCGGCGTGGTGGCATCATCGAGCAGGTGTTCCGGCGTTTCGGCGACCAGCGGCCGCTCGCCGAGCAGCACGAGCTTGTCGTCCTTGCCGGGGAATTTGAGGTATTGCGGCCCCTTCGGCGCCGCGGCCGGCTGCGCCATCGCCGCCGGGATCAACCCGCCCGGCATGTTGGCGGCGAACGGAATGGCACCCCCCACCGCCGCGCCCATGGCGGCCAGGCCGGCGCCGCCGAGGAAGCCGCGGCGGTCGACGCCGGTTTTGCGGCCGAACGCCACCGCGTCGGCGCGTTCGGGATCGTCGCGATAAAGCTCTTCGATCGAGCGTTCGGTTTCGCCGGCCATGGGGTTCCTCCGTGGAATTGTTCTTTAGAAGAACGCTATCGTGATCGCGCGTCTTCTTGGAACAAAGCTACTGCCGGCGCGAACCGCCCGCAACGGAGGCCGGGCGTCCGAGACCTATCAAAAGGTCGCAGGCGCGGACCGGAGCGATCCACGCCTGGGTTGTTAAGCCGGTGTTCGGTTAGCGCTGCAGGGCGACTGGCACGACGGCCGGCAGGGCGTCCGGGGTCGGCATTCTCCGGATCACGGTTGGCGGCGGCGCCTCGACCTTGGCGGCGGTCTTCTGCGCAGCCGTCTCGGTCTTGCCCGGCTTGGCGTCTTTCGCCATCGCCGCCTCCCGCTTCGCCTTCGGCGCGGCCACCTTGGCGTCCTGGCGCGCCTTGGCCTGATCGGCGATCGCCTTGCGCTGGGCCGCGATCGCATCCACTTTCGCCTGCGCTGCAGCGATCCTGGCTTCCACGGCCTTGCGCTGCTCCGCCGCGGCCCTGGCCCTGGGATCGGCCGGCCGCTTTTCCCTGGCGGCGGCAAGCGCGGCGTCGCGCGCCAGGAGATCGTCCGCGGCTGCCTTGGCTACCGCGCGGGCTTTTTGCGCAGCTTCCTCGGCCGCTGCCTTCTCGGCAGCTTCGGCTTTCTTGGCGGCGGCGTCCGCTTCCTTCTTGGCGGCGATGTCCACCTTCGCCTTCGGCCCGGTCTTGGCGACGGCGAACTGGCGATGTTGCTGACGATATTGCTGTGCCGATGCGGCCGACGTCACCAAAATCAATGCTGCACTTGATGCGATCAAAACGCGCTTCAAGGACATGGCACTTCCCCCGAAATCCGACCCACGCCCCCTTACGCAAACGTGCGATAGCCGACTCTCGCCGCCTGCGTGAGATTTGTAAACACTGCGCGCGGTTGGAGGACGATAACATTACCAAGGATGGTTAACGGCCGAGGGCCGCGCCGGAATTCAACAGGAATCACCGCCGCTTGCGCCACAAATCGCCAGCATTTCCCTGTTGCGGGGGAACCAAAGCCCGATACAGTGGCTTCAATGAAGGTGGACTGGAAAAACATGCGCATTCATCGATCGACGGTCGTTTTCGCTGCCCTCGCGAGCCTGGCGATGGTCTTCGCCACGGCCACCGCCGACGCGGCCCCGAGGAAGCGGGTCACGATCAAGCGCTCGTACAACGCGCCGCCGACCGTGTTCGTCAGCCGGGACGAGAACGGGCGGACACGCACCCGCATCATCGTGCAGCGCCGCTCCTACCTCGACGGCGGCACCGAGGTGCTGCCCGGCCAGCGCAAGTTCACCGATTACGTCAACCCGCCGTTCTACCGGCCGACCGACGTCCTCGGTCCGGGCCGCAACTACGACTGGCAGCCGCTCAATCCGATCTGGGAGTCCGGCGGCCGCACCATGTGGTGATTTCTTCTCGCTGAATGAACGAAAACGCGCGGCCCCAAGAGCCGCGCGTTTTGTTTTTGATGAGAGCCGGCAGCGGCTCAGCGAGCCAACCGCTCCATCTCCGCGATGATCGCGTCGCCCATCTGCGTGGTGCCGACCAGCGTCGTGCCCTCCGACTTGATATCGCCGGTGCGCAGGCCCTTGTCGAGGGTCGCAGCGATCGCCTGGTCGATCATGTCGGCCTCGCGGCCCATGTTGAACGAATAGCGCAACGCCATGCCGAACGAGGCGATCATCGCGATCGGATTGGCGGCGCCCTTGCCGGCGATATCGGGCGCCGAGCCGTGCACCGGCTCGTACATCGCCTTGCGCTGGCCGGTCTTCGGGTTGGTTTCGCCGAGCGAGGCCGACGCCAGCATGCCGAGCGAGCCGGTCAGCATCGCCGCGATGTCGGACAGCATGTCGCCGAACAGGTTGTCGGTGACGATGACGTCGAACTGCTTGGGATTGCGCACGAGCTGCATGCCGCCCGAGTCGGCAAGCTGGTGCTCGAGCGTCACGTCCTTGAACTCGCGCTGATGCAGCTGCGTCATCACCTCGTTCCACAGCACGCCGGTCTTCATGACGTTGCGCTTTTCCATCGACGTGACCTTGTTCCTGCGCTTGCGCGCCAGCTCGAAGGCGACGCGGCCGATGCGCTCGATCTCGTAGGTGTCGTAGACCTGGGTGTCGACCGCGCGCTTCTGGCCGTTGCCGAGATCGGTGATGGTCTTCGGCTCGCCGAAATAGACGCCGCCGGTGAGCTCGCGCAAAATCATGATGTCGAGGCCGGCGACCAGCTCGCGCTTGAGCGCCGATGCGTCGGCCAGCGCCGGATAGGTCACCGCCGGCCGCAGGTTGGCGTACAGCGCGAGATCCTTGCGCAGGCGCAGCAGGCCCGCCTCCGGCCGCGCGTCGTAGGGCACGCTGTCCCATTTCGGCCCGCCGACCGCGCCGAAGATCACGGCGTCGGCGGCGTGCGCCTTCGCCATGGTGGCGTCGGTGATCGAGACCTTATGGGCGTCGTAGGCCGCGCCGCCGACCAAGCCGTCCTCGGTCTCGAACGTCCCCATCTTGTGGGCGTTCATCCACGCGATCAGCTTCTTCACCTCGGCCATCACTTCGGGGCCGATGCCGTCGCCGGGGAGCAGCAGGAGCTTGTGGGTCGCCATGGGGATACGCCTCGTTGACTCGGTTTCGTCATGGCCGGGCTTGTCCCGGCCATCCACGCCTTGCTTCGAACAAGGAAGGCGTGGATGCCCGGCACAAGGCCGGGCATGACGGCTGATAAATCGGTGGGAATTGCTAAAGCCCGCCACTGCGGTTGGCAAGGCACGACACAAGCGGTCGAACTCGGGTAGCCTCAACAATCTTCAGCAGACGCCCCCCATGACCGCCATCATCCTTTCCCTCGCCGCTGCGGTCTTCTTGGGCGCCGGGCTGATCCTGACGCAGTTCGGTTTGAAGCACGTCCACCCGCTGTCCGGCGCGGCAATCAGCATCCCGGCGTTCACGCTGGTCTTTCTCATCGCCTCGCCGCTCCTGCTTGCCGGCGAAACCGTCGTCTGGAGCGCGGTGCCGATCTTCGCCGCGGTCGGCTTGGTGTTCCCGGCGCTGCTGACGCTGCTGACCTTCGCCAGCAACCGCGCGCTCGGCCCGATCGTCACCGCGTCGCTCGGCAATATCTCGCCGCTATTCGCGGTGCTGCTGGCGGTCGTGCTGCTGAACGAGCCGTTGCGGCTGCTGCAATTCGCCGGGCTGCTGCTGAGCATCGGCGGCGTTCTGGTCATCACGGTCACGCGCACGGAACAGATGCGCGACTGGCGCACCTGGGCATTGCTGATGCCGCTCGGCGCCGCGGCGCTGCGCGGCATCATTCCGCCGGTGATCAAGATCGGGCTGGAGATCTGGCCGAGCCCGATCGCGGCGGGGCTCACCGGCTACATCTGCTCGACCTTCGTCGTTCTCCTGGTGGAGAAGGTGCGCAACGGACGCTTCATCGTGCAGGCGCCGCACGCCGGCCGGCTGTGGTTTGCGGCCACCGGGATCAGCAACGGCGTTGGCACGATATTGTTTTATGTGGCGCTCGGCCACGGTCCGGTGTCGGTGGTGGCGCCGCTGGTCGCGACCTATCCGCTGGTCACGGTCGGCCTGAGTGCGCTGGTGCTCGGCCGCATGGCGGGCGGCTTGCGGCTCGCCGCGGGGTCGGCGCTGACGGTGACCGGCGTGGTGCTGATTTTGGTGGGGTAGCCTTGCTATTGGCTCGCGGACTGACTAGTCTTCTGACTAGTCGGAGAATAAAGCGATGAAAGCCTGGCCGGTTCAGGATGCCAAAGCGCGGTTCAGTGAAATGCTGGAGACTTGCCAGCGTGAGGGTCCGCAGCTCGTGACCAAGCGCGGCGAAGATGCAGCCGTGCTCGTGCCGGTGGCTGAATGGGAGCGTCTGCAGCAGACGCGGAGGCCGACGTTAAAGGAATTGCTGCTTGCTGAACAACCGCGATTCGATTTGCCGATCCCGTCGCGGCGCAAATGGAAGCGCCGCAAGCCACCGGTCTTTTGAGCATGTACCTGCTCGACACCAACGTTGTCTCGGAAACCCGGCGAGCGCGGCCTCATGGCGGCGTGATGGCGTGGCTCGCCGCGGCGAGTCCTGGCAACTTTCATATTTCGGCGGTCACGCTCGCGGAAATACAGACCGGCATTGAAATCGCACGCGAGCAACACGCAGAGAAGGCAGCCGAGATCGAGGCATGGGCCAACCAATTGTCGGCCACCATGAACGTGCTGCCAATGGATGGAAAAACCTTCCGTCTCTGGGCCAAGCTCATGCATCGGCGCTCCAACGAGATGATGGCAGACGCCATGATCGCTGCAACCGCCATCGTTCATCGCCTTCAGGTCGTCACGCGAAACGGCAAAGACTTTGACAGTTTCGACGTGAAGATCATCAATCCTTATACGACGCGCTAGTCTAGCAGCGAGCGTCGGCTAAAGCCCGCTGAACCAGTTGTAGCCCTGGTCCTCCCAATAGCCGCCGAGGTCCTTGTTGGTGACGTGCATGCCGATCACGTGCTTCGGATTCTTGAAGCCGAGCTTGGTCGGCATCCGGCACTTCATCGGGAAGCCGTACTTGCGCGGCAGGATCTCGTCGCCGAACTTGAAGGTGAGCTGGGTCTGCGGATGCAGCGCCGTCGGCATGTCGATCGTGGTCGAGTAGCCCTCGGCGCACTGGAACCAGACGTATTTCGCGCGCGTATCGGCGCCGAGCCGGCGCAGGAATTCGGACAGCCGCACACCGGTCCATTGCCCGACCGCGCTCCAGCCTTCGACGCAGATGTGGCGGGTGATCTGCGTCTCCTGCGGCAGCGCGTAGAGCTGCGCCAGCGTCCACGGCTCCTTGTTGTCGATCAGCCCGCCGACCTCGAGCTTGAAGTCCGCGGCATCGACCTCGGGCGCGTCATCCTCGGGATAATAGGCGTTGAACGGAAACGGCCGGGTGATCGCGCTCGCCGGATAGGTCGGCGCCAGCTTGTTCGGATTGAACAGCAGCGCCTGCGCGCCGTCGTTGAACTCCGAAATCCGGCGCAGCACCTTTTCCGCCGACAATCCATCGACGATGTCGCAGCCGGTGAGGAACGTGAGCGCGCCGAGGCTCGCACCGCCGCGCAGGAACAAACGCCGCGCCGGATCGGGCAGCAGCTTGGCGGCATCCTTGATGAGCAGCTTGCCGTCGACGCCGGGGATGAGCTTGCGGATGCGCGGCATCGGTTTTCCCTCAACGGCCCACGATCATCGCGCGCAGGCTCCTCGGCACCAGCACCGCCAGGACGATGTGAAGGACAAGGAATCCGACGATCGCCGCCATGGCGAAGAAATGCACGTAGCGCGCCGTCTCGTAGCCGCCGAACAGCATGGCGAGCTCCTGCAACTGGATCGGCTTCCACAGCGCCAGGCCGGACAGGACGATGACGATCACAACCAGGATGATGCCGGCATAGAGCAGCTTCTGCACGGCGTTGTAGACCGAGAGATCCTGGTAGGAGAGCTTGAGCGCGAGCGCGGCCTTCGCGTCGGCCATCACCTCGCCGGGCCGGATCGGCCAGAGCTTGCGGCGGAAGCGGCCGGTCACCAGGCCGAGCCTGAGCTAGACCAGGCCGTTGACCGCCAGCCCCCACATCGCGGCGAAATGCCACTGCAGCGCACCGGCGAGCCAGCCACCGAGCGTGATCGACTTCGGGAACGCGAACGCGAACAGCGGCGAGGCGTTATAGATTTCCCATCCCGAGCCGATCATCACGACGGTCGCGAGCGCGTTGATCCAATGCGTGATCCGCACCCAGACCGGATGAATGACCGCCGGCGGCGTGCCGGGAATATCGACCGTTGCAGTGATCATGCTCATTCCGCTATCAGATAACAGGTTTCGGCGCCGGGCCGGATCAGAATCCCGTGACGTGCCTCATGGACCCGCGGTCCTGAAGCCCAGCCGAGATCGTTTTCATGAGCAAAACCAGCGCCGGCAATTTTTTCGAGGACTTCCGCCTCGGCCAGACCATCCGCCACGCCACCCCGCGCACGGTGACGGCGGGCGACGTCGCGCTCTACAACGGGCTGTTCGGCCCGCGCTTCGCGGTGCAATCGTCCGACGTGTTCGCCAAGGCGATCGGCTATCCGCGCTCGCCGGTCGACGACCTGCTGGTGTTCCACATCGTGTTCGGCAATACCGTGCCGGATATTTCGCTCAACGCGGTCGCCAATCTCGGCTACGCCGCGTGCTCCTTCCGCGCTCCGGTCTATCCCGGCGACACGCTCTCGGCGGTGTCGGAGGTGATCGGCCTGAAGGAGAACCAGAGCCGCAAGACCGGCATCGTCTACGTCCGCTCGACCGGCGCGAAGCAGGACGGCACGCCGGTGCTCGAATACGTCCGCTGGGTGATGGTGCGAAAGCGCGACGAGGCGGCGCCGGCGCCCGCGGATCACGTGCCGCGCCTGCCCACGGCGGTCGAGCCGAACCTGCTGGGCGAGGCCTGCCCGGCGATCGACGGGGCCGCCTACGACGTGGCGCTGGCCGGCAGCCCGCACCGGTTCGAAGACTATCAGGTCGGCGAGACAATCGATCATGTCGAGGGCGTCACCATCGAGGAGGCCGAGCACCAGACTGCGACCCGCCTCTACCAGAACACCGCGCGCATCCATTTTAATCAGTTCGCCGAGGCGAAAGGCCGGTTCGGCCGGCGGCTGATCTACGGCGGGCACGCGATCTCGCTGGCGCGGGCGATCTCCTTCAACGGGCTCGGTAACGCCTTTCATATCGCGGCGATCAACGGCGGCCGGCATGTCGCGCCGGTGTTCGCGGGCGGGACGGTGTTCGCCTGGTCCGAGGTGCTGGCCAAGAGCCCGCTGCGCGGCCGCACCGACGTCGGCGCGCTGCGGGTGCGAACGGTCGCCACCCGGGACCGGCCCTGCGCGGATTTCCCGCTGAAGACCGGAGATGACTACGACCCGGCGGTGATCCTCGATCTGGATTATTGGGTGCTGATACCGCGCTAACGCGCGCGCATGTGCTCGACCAGCTGCCGCGCATACGGCGGCAGCGCTTCGAAATCGCGGACGCAGATCGTCAGCTCGCGCAGCGCCCAGGGGTCGGCGAGATTGACCACCTTGATCGCCATCGCCTTGACGTTCCGCGCCGCCGTCGTGGCCGGCACGATGCCGACGCCGACGTCGCACTCGACCAGCCGGCAGACCGCGTCGAAGCTGCGCAGCTGCACGCGCAGCCGCAGCGTCCGCCCGATGCGGCTCGCCTTGTCGGCAAAAAACCGCTGCGCGGCGCTGGAGCGATCCAGGCCGACGAAATCGTGATCCAGGGTATCGGCGAAATTGATCTTCGACAGCTTCGCCAACGGATGGTCGCGCGCCACCACCAGCACGAAGCGGTCGGTGCGGAACGGGTAGGTCTTCAGCCTGCTGGCATCGACGGTTCCCGCCACGATGCCGATATCGCCCACTCCTTCCGCGATGAGGCCGACGATCTCGTCGGAAAGCTTCTCCTCGAGATCGACGCTGACGTTGGGATGCTGGGCCAGGAACGAGCTCAGCGCCTCGGGCAGGAATTCGGTCAGCGCGTTGGTGTTGGACAGCACCCGGACCTGGCCGGCGAGCCCCCCGGCATAGGCGCCGAGATCCTCCCGCAGCCGCTCGGCCTGCTCCAGGATGATCCGGGCGTGCTGCAGCAGGGTGCGGCCGGCCTGGGTCAGCGTGACGCCATGACGCGCCCGCAGCAGCAGCGGAGCGCCCAGCACTTCCTCCATATTGCGGATGCGGGTGCTTGCGGCGGCCAGCGCGAGATGGGCGCGCCCGGCACCGTGGGTGATGCTGCCCGCCTCCACCACGTGGCGGAACAGGCTGAGATCGGCGAGGTCGAAGCGCATGGGCCAGACTACGTGTTTGGCGAAGGCAGACTATCAAAACAACGGATTGTAAGCCAGGATACTGCGAGTATGCTTCGTTGTCTACGAAGTATGGGTGCTTTCTAGACTGCCGCCGCGCGCATGCAGACACGATCGCCCGGCGTTGCGGCAGAAGCGGCCATCGGCTACCAGACATGCAAGCAGAGCGGGAAGCCGCCACCGGAGAGTCATCATGGTCGAGGCGAAAACGTCCCCGCTGAAGGACCGCCCCCTCTCCCCGCACCTTCAAATCTATCGCCCGACGATGACGATGATGATGTCCATCGTCCATCGCGTCACCGGCGGCGCGCTGTTCTTCGGCATGCTGCTGCTGGTGTGGTGGCTGACCGCGGCGGCATCCGGACCCAACGCCTACGCCACGGTGCAGTGGTTCATGCAGACGCTGGTCGGCCGGCTGATCCTGTTCGGCTACACCTGGGCGCTGATCCATCACATGCTCGGCGGCATCCGGCATCTGATCTGGGACACCGGCACCGGGCTCGATCCGGTCGGGCGCGAGTGGCTGACGGTTGCGACCCTGGTTGGATCGATCGGGTTCACCATCGTGCTTTGGTTCGTGGGCTATCTGGTCATGGGTGGAATGCGATGACCGAGCGCAAGTCCATCCGCACGCCGCTCGCCCGCGTCCGCCATCTCGGCGCGGCGCATAACGGCACCGGGCATTTCTGGCATCAGCGCCTCACCTCGGTGGCGCTGGTGCCGCTGACGATCGCCGTGATCATCATCGTGGTCGGCCTGCTCGGCCGCAATCACGCGGCGGTGGTGCAGATCCTCGGCTCGTCGCCGGTGGCGATCGTGATGCTGCTGTTCATTCTGACCAGCGTCTATCACATGTGGCTCGGCATGCAGGTCATCATCGAGGATTACGTGCACGACGAACTGCCGAAGTTCGCAACGCTGCTCGCCAACACGTTCTTCTGCTGCGCGGTCGGCCTTGCGGCGGTGTTCGCCATCCTCAAGCTTTCGTTCGGAGTATGATTTGATGGCGGACGGCTCGACCAACGGCGGCGCACCCCAGTTCAACGGCCGCGCCTATCCGATCGAGGATCACAGCTACGACGTGGTGGTGATCGGCGCCGGCGGCTCCGGCCTGCGCGCGGTGGTGGGTTGCAGCGAGGCGGGGCTGCGCACCGCCTGCATCACCAAGGTGTTCCCGACCCGCTCGCACACGGTCGCGGCCCAGGGCGGCATCGCCGCTTCGCTCGGCAACATGGGCGAGGACGACTGGCGCTGGCACATGTACGACACCGTCAAGGGCGCCGACTGGCTCGGCGACCAGGACGCGATCGAATACATGTGCCGCGAGGCGCCGGCCGCGGTCTACGAGCTCGAGCATTGGGGCCTGCCGTTCTCGCGCCGCGAAGAGGACGGCAAAATCTACCAGCGCCCGTTCGGCGGCATGACCACGCATTACGGTAAGGGCACCGCGCAGCGCACCTGCGCCGCGGCCGACCGCACCGGCCACGCCATGCTGCACACCATGTACGGCCAGGCGCTGCGGCATTCGGCGGAATTTTATGTCGAGTATTTCGCCATCGATCTCATCATGGACGACGAGGGCCGCTGCCGCGGCGTGGTCGCGCTCTGCATGGAGGACGGCACCATCCACCGCTTCCGCGCCCAGACCACGATCCTGGCGACCGGCGGCTACGGCCGCGCCTACTTCTCCTGCACCTCGGCGCACACCTGCACCGGCGACGGCAACGCGATGGTTCTCCGCGCCGGCCTGCCGCTGCAGGACATGGAGTTCGTGCAGTTCCACCCGACCGGCATCTACGGCGCCGGCTGCCTGATCACCGAAGGCGCGCGCGGCGAAGGCGCCTATCTCGTCAACTCCGAGGGCGAGCGCTTCATGGAGCGCTATGCGCCGTCGGCCAAGGACCTGGCCTCGCGCGACGTGGTCTCGCGCTCGATGACCATCGAGATCCGCGAGGGCCGCGGCGTCGGCAAGAACAAGGACCACATCTTCCTGCACCTCGATCATCTCGATCCGGCGGTGCTGGCCGAGCGGCTGCCCGGCATCTCCGAGAGCGCGCGCATCTTCGCCGGCGTCGACCTGTCGCGCGAGCCGGTGCCGGTGCTGCCGACCGTGCACTACAACATGGGCGGCATCGCCACCAACTGGCGCGGCGAGGCGCTGACCAAGAAGAACGGCGATCCCGACACCGTCGTGCCGGGGCTGATGGCGCTGGGCGAGGCCGGCTGCGTCTCGGTGCACGGCGCCAACCGGCTGGGCTCGAACTCGCTGATCGACCTCGTGGTGTTCGGCCGCGCCGCGGCGATGCGCTGCGCCGAGATGCTGACGCCGGGCGACAAGCAGCCCGAGCTGCCGAAGGACTCCGCCGATCTCGCGCTATCGCGCCTCGACAAGCTGCGCAACGCCTCGGGCGGCACGCCGACCGCGGAGCTGCGCCTGAAGATGCAGAAGGTGATGCAGACCAACTGCGCGGTGTTCCGCACCGGCGAGGTGCTGGAGGAGGGCCACAAGCTGATTCACGACACCTTCGCCGCCGCGTCCGACGTTCACGTCACCGACAAGTCGCTGATCTGGAATTCCGATCTGATCGAGACGCTGGAATTCGACAACCTGATCGCGCAGGCCGTGGTGACCATGGACGCCGCCGTCAACCGCACCGAGAGCCGCGGCGCGCACGCGCGCGAGGACCATCCCGAGCGCGACGACAAGAACTGGATGAAGCACACGCTGACCTGGATGGACGACAAGGGCAACGTGAAGGTCGACTACCGCCCGGTGCACACCTACACGCTCACCAACGACGTCGCCTACGTCGAACCCAAAGCGCGAGTGTATTGACCATGGTCGAGCTCACCCTTCCGCAGAACTCCAAGATCACCGAGGGCAAGACCTGGCAGCGGCCGGTCGGCGCGCGCAATGTCACCGCGTTCCGCGTCTATCGCTGGAGCCCGGACGACGACGCCAATCCGCGCATGGACACCTATTTCGTCGACCGCGACGATTGCGCGCCGATGGTTCTCGACGCGCTGATCTGGATCAAGAACAAGATCGACCCGACGCTGACCTTCCGGAGATCCTGCCGCGAGGGCGTGTGCGGCTCATGCTCGATGAACATCGACGGCGTCAACACGCTGGCCTGCACCAAGGGCATGGACGAGATCAAAGGCACGGTTCGCATTTATCCGCTGCCGCACATGTCGGTGGTCAAGGACCTGGTCCCCGACATGACCACGTTCTACGCGCAATACGCCTCGATCAAGCCCTGGCTCCAGACCACGACGCCGACGCCGGAGAAGGAGTGGAAGCAGAGCCACGAGGACCGCAAGAAGCTCGACGACCACTACGAGTGCATCCTGTGCGCCTGCTGCACCACCTCATGCCCGAGCTACTGGTGGAACTCGGACCGCTATCTCGGTCCCGCCGCGCTGCTGCAGGCGAACCGCTGGATCAACGACAGCCGGGATGAAGCGACCGGCGAGCGGCTCGACGATCTCGAGGACCCGTTCCGGCTGTACCGCTGCCACACCATCATGAACTGCTCGAAGGCCTGCCCGAAGGGGCTCAATCCGGCGAAGTCGATCGCCGAGATCAAGAAGAAGATGGTCGAGCGGCAGGTGTAGCGGTTGTAGGTTGCCACGCGCACCGACTATCCGCTGTCATACCCTCTATCCGCCGTCATGCCCGGCCTTGTGCCGGGCATCCACGCCTTGGCTGAGAGCGAAGGCGTGGATGGCCGGGACAAGCCCGGCCATGACAGATTGATAGACGCGGCGCCCCGGAATGACGGAGGACATCATGATCGACCACATCGGCTTCTCGGTTTCCGACTACGCACGCGCCAAGGCGTTCTACACGCAGGCGCTGGCGCCGCTCGGCTACACGCTGATCATCGAGGCGGGTGCGAACCAGACCGAAAGCGGCCATCCCGCGGCCGGGTTCGGCAAGGACGGCAAGCCGGACTTCTGGATCGGCGGCGAGGGCAAGCTGGAGAAGCCGGTCCACGTCGCGCTCACGGCGGACGACCGCAAGACCGTCGATGCGTTCCATCGCGCCGCGCTCTCCGCCGGCGGCAAGGACAACGGCGCGCCGGGACTGCGCCCGCAATATCATCCGAATTATTACGGTGCGTTCGTGCTCGATCCCGACGGGCACAACATCGAAGCGGTCTGCCACGCGCCGGCTTAGCGCTGCGCTCCACCTCTCCCATAGGGAGAGGTCGCCTCGCCAACGGGTCCGCGCGAAGCGCGGCCCGATGACAGGCTCCGCGAGGCGGGTGAGGGGCTACGCTCGATAGACCGTACGCCCTCACCCCAACCCTCTCCCAGCCGAAGTCGGATGTTTCCGACTTCGGCGAACTTGAAATACCGAACTCGGGTAAACCCGAGTTCGGTTGGGAGAGGGGGTTCACTGCCGCTGCAGCGGCATCGAACCACGCGATTCAATTCAGATTTCTAACACTACCGCCGCCAGCCGGGCGGCGCGCCGTGGCGTTCGATGCTGTCGACGATCTCGCGGTGCTTGCGGTCCTCGCGGTTCATGTAGATCGCGATCACGGCGTGCGCCGACGGCACGAACAGCAGCACCGGGAAAATGAACGCGAAGATGATGCACGGCACGATCATCGCGAAATTCAACAGCGCCGAGAGCGGCTGGCCGTTGAGCAGCAGCGCCAGCGGCGGCAGGAACACGGCGAGGATGTAGATCATGGCGTTGTCTCTCAGATGGACGGCCTTATGTAGGCACTGCGAGCCGATAGGGAAGACCAGCTGGCACGGAACCGGTTGAGATGGCCTACCGGCTCAAGTCACGACAACAATGACGTTCGCTATTGCAGCTTGATATTGGCGCGGCGGATCACCTCGCTCCACCGCTTACTGTCGGCCTCGACATGCGCACCCAGGCGCTCAGGCGGGCCGAGCGGCAGCACCATGCCCGCGTTGGTGAAGCGGCCGCTGACATCGGGTGCAGTAAAGATCGCGTTGGCCTCCCGGTTCAGCCAATCGATCGCGGCGCGCGGCGTACCGGCCGGCGCGAAGAACGCAAACCAGGCACCGGCCTCCATCTCGGGCAATCCCGCCTCCTGCATGGTGGGAACGTTGGGTAAAAGCGGCGAGCGCTCCCGCGCGGTGAGGCCGAGCGCGCGGAACTTGCCCTCGCGGATGTTGTTCATTGCGTTGCCGATCAGATCGAAGGTCATCGGCACGTGGCCGGCGAGAACGTCCTGGTTGGCGGGCGCGGCGCCGCGATACTGCACCCCAGTGATGTCGGTGCCGGTGTAGAGCTTGAACTGCTCGGCCACGAGATGCGGCGTGGTGCCGATGCCGGCTGAGGCGTAGCTCAAGCCGCCCGGTTTGGTTTTGGCGAGGGCGATCAGCTCCTGCACCGTCGTCGCCGGCACCGAGGGATGGACCACCAGCACGGTCGGCCCGGTCGCCAGGAACACCACCGGTGCGAAGTCCTTCGCCGGATCGTAGGGCAGCTTGGCGTCGAGGTGCTGCAGCACCGAGTTGGTGCCGTGGAAGCCAAGGTAGATCGTGTAGCCGTCGGGCGCCGATTTCGCCACGTGGTCGGCCGCGATCACGCCGTTCGCGCCGGTGCGGTTCTCCACGACAACGATGCGCCCGGTCCGATCCTGCACCTTGGCCGCGAAGGTGCGGCTCAAGATATCGGACATGCCGCCCGGCGCGGTCGGCACAACGATGCGGACCGGACGGTTGGGGTAGTCCTGGGCGCGCGCAACATCCGCCGTAGCCAGAAGCGCGGCAGCAGCGACAAGCGCAAGTGCAGTGCAACGGCAGATGTTCATTGTTTCCTCCCCAATTTTTTAGTCGAGCTCAGCGACCTGCGCGTGGATACGGAGCAGTTCCGGTATAGTCTTCGGATCGCGCCGACCGAAGCCGCATTCGGTGCCGACCGCGAAATTCTTCACATATTTGCGGGCGGTGGCGAGGCGCTGCTTGGTGCCTTCCAGGCCGTCGGTATAATGTACGAGGCCAAGACAAAGCTGTGTCTCCGGCCGGAGCTTCAGGTTTCGCAGCGGCGCGAAATAGGCCTCGTCGGCGCGGTTGCGCGGTACCGGCATATGGATGAGTTGCACCGGCCGCGCGACCTGCTGGCTCACGCGATTCGCGAACTCGACCATATCGGCCATGTCGGTCGGCTCGACCACGTGCTTGTGGTTGGAATCGCCGTAGCACAGGTGAAATAGCAGATCGACGTCGACAGGCACGCGGTTGCCGAGATCGATCAGGATATTGCTGAACGTCTGCTGCATCTCCTCTTTGCTGCGGCCGTAGCTGCTCGACTGATTGCGCTCCAGCCTCGCGAACACCGCGGACGCCACGTCGAACTGGATCGCGATCTCGTCGTGCGGCAAGGACACCGCGATCTTGTCGATCTCGCGTTTGACCGCCTCGTTGTAGATCGGATCGATCGGTGCGTGCAGCGCGTCGACCAGATAGAGCCAGATCACCGAATGCGCCGGCACCAGATCGATCTGGA
Source organism: Rhodoplanes serenus (assembly GCA_945893085.1). Taxonomy (GTDB): domain Bacteria; phylum Pseudomonadota; class Alphaproteobacteria; order Rhizobiales; family Xanthobacteraceae; genus Z2-YC6860. The sequence goes on from CAMDEB010000005.1 coordinate 17,130, forward strand.
GTTTGGTGCCAAGCGCAATCTTGCCGGCATCTTTGAGCCGCTTGAACACCGCGTAGGAGGCCTTAGCGAAGTCGGCGTAGTGCAGATTTTCGAAATGCACGTTTTCCGGTTTGCGGCCCGGTTTGAGTGCGTAGCGCTCGCGGCCGGTGCCGGTGGCGTGCACGCGGAAGAACTCGCCGGATTTCTGTAGTGCCGGGCTCGCAGCGAACACCGGTTCGAGCCAGGTGATCCAGTCGCCGCGCTCGCCGGTTTCGCCGTCAGGGATGCGCTTGATGCGTGCCCCGAGTGCCGCGCTCACGGCCTCGAACACCTGTTCAGCGTTTGCCATCGGCACGCTGCCGACGAGATAGACATCGTGAGGCATGTTTTTCCTCGTCGTCGTGAAGTATGGAACCTGGCGCACTTCGGCGCCAGCCATCAGGGCTTCGGCTTGCGGTTGCGCTGAGCGAGCGTGCGCAGACGCAGCGCGTTGAGCTTGATGAAGCCCTGCGCGTCCTTCTGGTCGTAGGCGCCCTTGTCGTCCTCGAAGGTGACCAGCGTCGAGGAGTACAGCGACTTCGGGCTCTGCCGGCCGGTCACCATCACGTTGCCCTTGTAGAGTTTCAGCCGCACCTCGCCTTCGACGTGCTCCTGGCTCTTGTCGATCGCGGCCTGCAGCATCTCGCGCTCGGGCGAGAACCAGAAGCCGTTGTAGATCAGCTCGGCGTAGCGCGGCATCAGCTCGTCCTTGAGATGCGCCGCGCCACGATCCAGCGTGATCGACTCGATGCCGCGATGCGCCGCCAGCAGGATGGTGCCGCCGGGCGTCTCGTAGACGCCGCGCGACTTCATGCCGACGAAGCGGTTCTCGACCAGGTCGAGCCGGCCGATGCCGTTGGCGCGGCCGAGCTCGTTGAGCTTGGTCAGCAAGGTCGCAGGCGACATCCGCTTGCCGTCCATGCCGACGCCGTTGCCCTGCTCGAAGCCGATCGTCACCTCGGTCGGCTTGTCGGGCGCGTCCATCGGCGAGATCGTGCGCTGGTAGACGATCGACGGCGCCTCCTGCGCCGGGTCCTCCAGCACTTTGCCTTCGGACGACGAATGCAGCAGGTTGGCATCGACCGAGAACGGCGCTTCGCCCTCCTTGTCCTTGGCGATCGGAATCTGGTTTTTGCGCGCAAAGTCCAGCAGGTCCTCGCGGCCCTTGAACGCCCACTCGCGCCACGGCGCGACGATCTTGATCGACGGCTCCAGCGCGTAATACGCCAGCTCGAAGCGCACCTGATCGTTGCCCTTGCCGGTCGCGCCGTGACAGACCGCGTCGGCGCCGACCTTGCGCGCGATCTCGATTTGCTTCTTGGCGATCAGCGGCCGCGCGATCGAGGTGCCGAGCAGGTACTGGCCCTCGTACAGCGCATTGGCGCGGAACATCGGGAACACGTAGTCGCGCACGAACTCTTCGCGCAGATCCTCGATGAAGATGTTGTCCGGCTTGATGCCGAGCAGGATCGCCTTCTCGCGCGCTGGCGCGAGCTCCTCGCCCTGGCCGAGGTCGGCGGTGAAGGTGACCACCTCGCAGCCATAGGTGGTCTGCAGCCACTTCAGGATGATCGAGGTGTCGAGCCCGCCGGAATAGGCGAGCACGACCTTTTTGGGCGCGGCGGTGGCCATCGGAAATGTCCTAGGTGTCGATAGGAAATTTCCTACAGGGGGAACGGCCTGGGGTGCAAGCCATCGCCCCAAAGCAAAGCCCGCCGGGATCGCCGGCGGGCTTCTTGAGACCAGTGATTTTCGGTCAGTCGCAGACCTTCATCCGCGGCCGCACCCAGATGCCGCGATAGCCGTCCCACACCGGCTCGCCGCGGGCCCAGAAGCAGCGCGGCGGCGGGGCGGCGTGATAGATCGGCGCCGGCTCTTCGACATAGACCGGCGGCGGACCGTAGTAGCGCGGCTGCGCCACGGCGGCGCCCAGAAGGGTGCCGACCGCGAGGCCGCCGATGATCCCGGCGGCAACGCCGTTTCCGCCCGCGCTGGCGGGAGTGGGGGCCGCGGCCAGGGCCGCGACGGTGGCAAGAACGATGATCGCCCGTTTCATGGCTGCGATGTTCCTCGGTGGTGCGACAGGCGACGTCGCCGGCCGCGCATCGGAAAATCGAAGCACGATTGCCTTACCAACCGATGAACGAGGAGGGCGGCCGGCCTGGCGGGCCGCCAAAGCGGGCGCACGCCAGGCGTGCGTTTGCGATCGAAGGGCCAGCCGCTATCATCCAAGGCGTCGCGGGTTGGGACCAGGAGTGCGCGCCGTGTCGGACAATATCCCGCCCAACCGCGCCAGCGCGCCGAACACGCCCATCCCCACGCGCACGCGCAACGCCGAGCTGCACCGGCGCTTTCCGACCATTCCAACGATGCGCAAGGCGGCGCGCAAGAAGCTGCCGTACTTCGCCTTTGAATACCTCGACGGCGGCGCGGGCGAGGACACCGGGATCGACCGCAACTGGCGTGCGCTCGATTCAGTGGAGCTGACGCCGCACTATGGCGTCACCACCGAGCTACCGCCGATCGACACCGAGCTGTTCGGCCGCCGCTATGCCGGGCCGATCGGCGTTGCGCCGATGGGCAGTCCATCGCTCGGCTTCCCTGGCGCCGACCGTCACCTCGCCGCGGCCGCGCAGATCGCCCGCCTGCCCTACACCCTGAGCGCCGTGGGCGGGATGACCATCGAGGACGCCGGACCGATCGCTCCGGACGTGTTCTGGTTTCAGCTTCCGCGCCTGCCGCGCGACAATCACCGGCTCGGCCTGGACATGGTCAGCCGCGCCGAGGCCGCCGGCGCGCACGCGCTCATTCTCACCATGGACACCCCGATCCGCACCACGCGGCCGCGCGAGGTGCAAAGCGGAATCACCTCGCCGTTCAAGCCGGACCTGCGGATGATGACCGCCATTCTCACGTCGCCGGCCTGGTTTGCCGCCATGCGCAAGTACGGCGTGCCGCGGCTGGCGAGCTTCAAACGCTACGCGCCCAACGCCAACCTGACGGAAATGGCGGAGTTCGTCCGCAAGGAATCGTTCGGCGCGTTCACCTGGGACGAGGTCGCCATGTACCGCGACCGCTGGAAGCGTCCGCTGCTGGCCAAGGGCATCATGCATCCGCGCGACGCCGAACGCGCCGTCGCCATCGGTTGCGACGGCATCGTCGTATCCACCCATGGCGGCCGGCAGGTCGACGCGCTGCCGGCGCCGATCGACGCATTGCCGGCGATCGCCGCGCGCGTCGGCAATCGCGCGACCGTGCTGATGGACTCCGGCGTCCGCAGCGGATCCGACGTGGTCCGTGCGATCGCGCTCGGCGCCGATGCGGCGTTGGTCGGCAAGGGCTTCATGTGGAGCCTCGGCGCGCTCGGCGAGCGGGGCCCGCTGCACGCGATGGACCTGTTGATCGAAGAGACCAAGGCGGTGCTCGGTCAGATCGGTGCGCGCAGCATCTATGAGGCCCGCACCGTCGAAATCCGGCATCCCGGTCAATACACGTTCGCGCAGCCCAAAGTTTGAGCTTGGACGAGCGGCCGCCGGAATGTTCAAGTGAGAACCGGAGCGACCAACGCGACGCCAAGATGGAGGGCGAAGATGCGGACCTTCCGCGGTTGTGTGCTGCGAAATCTTCTAGCCGCCGCGGTGGTGCTGTCCGCTTCCGTGACCGCGCTGGCGCAGAGCTATCCCAACCGGCCGATCCGCATCGTGGTCGGCTTCGCCCCCGGCGGCACCGCCGACGTGGTGGCGCGCATCTTTGCCACCCGGCTCCCCGAGACGCTCGGACAGCAGGTGTTCATCGAGAACAAGGCCGGCGCCGGCGGCACCATCGCGCACGCGATCGCCGCGCAGGCGCCCGCCGACGGCTACACCTATGTGCTCGCCACCAACAGCACCTTCGCCATCGCGCCGCATCTTTATCGCTCGCTGCCTTACGAGGAGAAGGCGCTCGTTTCAGTGGCGCTGGTGACGTCGAGCGGAATGGCGCTCTGCGTGCATCCATCGGTGCCGGCGCGCTCCGTTGCGGAGCTGATCACGCTCGCGAAATCCCAGCCCGGAGCGCTGAATTTCGCAACCGCAGGCCTCGGCGCAACCAGTCACCTCGCGACCGAGCTGTTCATGTCGATGGCCGATGTCCGGATGAGCCACGTCCCCTATCGCGCGGGATCGCAGGCGGTGCAGGCCGTCGTCGCCGGTGACGTGCAGCTTGCGTTCGTCGATGTCCATGTCGCCCAATCGCTGATGACTGCGGGGCGCGTTCGCATCCTCGGCGTCACCAGCCTGGCCCGCAACCCGCTGACGCCCGACATTCCGACCGTCAGCGAGTCGGGCCTTTCCGGATTCGAGATGGCCACCACGACCGGGCTGTTCGCGCCGGCAGGCGTCGCACCGGACATCGTCCGGCGGATGGAAAAGGACGTGGTCGCGGTGCTGCAGCGACCCGAGGTGGCGGACCAGTACACCAAGCTCAGCTTCGACGTGCTGGCGAAAGGTCAGACCGCGCTCGACGCGCACGTGCAGTCGGAGAGCGCGAAATGGGGCAAAGTGATCCGCGAACGCGGCATCAAGATCACGCAGTAGCCGGCCGCAACCGGCGCTACCCGCCCTTGCCCGCGAGCCCCGCGGCTTCGATCACCGGCGTCCAGCGGGCGCTCTCGCTGCCGATGAACGTGCTGAGCTGCGGCATCGTCATCGGCTGATGGATCAGCCCATAACGGCGGAGCTGCTGCGCCGTCTCCGGCTTGGTCAGGAACGACTCGAGCTCGCGATTGAGCTTCTCGGCGATGTCCTTCGGCAGGTTCGGCGGCGCGGACATCACATACCAGGTCAGGCTGACCAGCGACGGATAGCCCAGCTCCTTGAACGTCGGCAGGTCGGGATAGTCGGTCATCCGTTCCGGTGACGTGATGGCGACGGCCCGCAGCGTGCCGTCGCGAATGAAGGCCGCGCTCGATGCCAGCGTGAAGGTGGTGAAGACGATGTGGCCGCCGACGGCGTCCGTCAGCCCCTGCGAGGTTCCACGGTACGGCACGTGCTCGACCTTGACCTTCAAGGTCGCAGCGATCGCCTCGCCCATCACGTGACCGTCCGAGCCGACACCGGCCGACGCATAGGTCAGTGGCTTCGGGGACTTTTTGGCGTGCTCGATGAACTCCGACAGCGTCTTCACGTTGGCACTGGGATGCACGGCGAGCGTCACCGGCGCACCGGCGAGATAGGCAACGTGGGTGAAATCGCCGATCGCCTTGTAAGCCGTCTTCGGATTGATGACCGGCACCAGGGTCAGCGCGCTGACATTGGTGACGCCGAGCGTGTAGCCGTCGGGTTCCGCCCGCGCGATCGCGAGCGTGCCGATCGCGCCGCCGGCGCCGGGGCGGTTCTCGACCACGAACTGCTGCTTGAACGCGCTGGACAGATGGTCCGCGATCACCCGCGACACGATATCGGCGGTGCCGCCGACGCCAAACGGGGCGATGATCCGGACCGGGCGGGTTGGCCAGTCCTGCGCGGAGGCGTGCGTGAGTGTGGCGGCGAGAATCAGCAGCGCTGCGAACGGCGTCTTCATGGTGTCCCTCATTGTCGCCCGCGAATCTAGCGCCGCAGCGGGCGGATGGCCAGGGACCGCCTGCCGATTGAATGCGCGCGGGCTGCACGGAAACACACCAGAAACGCGTCGAGCGCGGCGTTCAGCGCGCTCGCGATCGAACGATCGGATCCCGGTGTTACGCCGCCCGCGACCGCTTCGCCGGCGTCCGCTTTCGGGCCGGCCCATGGCTGATCTTGCGGTGCGCGATCTTGCGGGACGGCGCACGCCGATGGCTCGTGTCCGAGATCAGGCCGCCCATGGTGGCCGCCGTCACCGCGCCGCGCACCAGCGGCTTGATGCCGAAAACCCGGCCTAACACCGCGCCGGCGAAAAACAACATCGCTGGTACAACCCACTTGCCGCCGGTCATGGCTCTACTCCCTGTCACGCACGGGATTGTAACGCGCCGGCGGCGGACCGGTTCCACGGCGGCATTAACGTTGGAATTAACCGCGTCACTTAACCTCGCCAATGGATCGCGCTACTCGACCGCCATCGCCTTGCGCTAAATCTGGCTGCGACAAACAACTCATCCCGTGAGGCAGCCATGCGATTGGTCAAGGTACTTTCCGCCGCTCTGGTGTCGTCCATTGCGCTCGCCAGCGCCCCCGCACTCGCCGCGACCTGCAACAATCCGGGCGGCTTCGACGCCTTCCTCGCCGAGTTCAAGAAAGAAGCGGCCGGCAAGGGCCTGTCGGCGAAGACGCTCGCCAACCTCAACAACCTCACGCTCGATCCGTCGGTGCTCGCCGCCGACAAGCGCCAGGGCGTGTTCAAGCTGAGCTTCGAAGAGTTCGCCACCCCGCGCATCAACCAGCGCTTCGCCAAGGCCTCGCGGCTGATGAACGAACACGCGCCGACGCTGCGCAAGATCGAAGCGCAATTCGGCGTGCCGGGTTCGATCGTGATCGCGCTGTGGGGCCTCGAGACCGACTTCGGCGCCAACACCGGCAAGCACGAGGTGCTGCGCGCGACCGCGACGCTCGGCTTCGATTGCCGCCGCACCGACATGTTCCAGAACGAGCTGATCGAGGCGCTCACCCTGATCGAGAAGGGCGACGTCACCGCCGCCGACCTGCGCGGCGACTGGGCCGGCGAGTTCGGCCAGGCGCATTTCCTGCCGTCGTCCTACAACAAGTACGCGATCGACTTCGACGGCAACGGCAAGCGCGACCTGATCCGCAGCGTGGTCGACACGCTCGGCTCCACCGCCAACTACCTCAAAGGCTACGGCTGGCAGGCCAAGCAGCCCTGGGGCGAGGGCACCGCGAACTTCGAGGTGATCCGCAAGTGGAACCGCGCGCTGGTCTACGCCAAGACCGTCGCGGCCTTCGCCGAGAAGCTCGACGCCCATTCGGCGCGCGCGGAACAGCCGAAGCGCTAAAACATTTCAATCACCAAATGACATGCACATGCCCGGCCACGCGCCGGGCATGTTGCGTTTAGGGCGCATGAATGCAAAGACCGAATGATGACAGCACCGGAGCCGTTCGATGTCATCGTCCTGGGGGCCGGTGCAGCGGGTCTCATGTGCGCGCTCACGGCCGGTCAGCGGGGCCGGAACGTATTGCTGCTCGATCATGCGGACAAGGTCGGCGCCAAGATCCTGATCTCCGGCGGCGGGCGCTGTAATTTTACCAACCTCCAGAGTACGCCGGATCGTTTTCTGTCCGGCAACGCGGACTTCTGCCGCTCGGCGCTCGGCCGCTACACGCAGGCTGATTTCATCGCCCTGGTTGAGCGCCATTCCATCCCCTATCACGAGAAGACACTCGGCCAGTTGTTCTGCAACGGCTCGGCGCGCGAGATTGTCGCCATGTTGCTGGCCGAATGCGCGCAAGGCCGTGTCGACGTCAGGGTCGGCCACACCGTCACGGATATTTCCCGCACCGACCGCTTCCGCCTGGAGACCAGCGGTGGGCGCTTCACTGCCGCGACGCTTGTGTTGGCGACGGGCGGCTTGTCGATCCCAAAGATGGGCGCGACCGGTTTCGCCTATGACGTTGCGCGTCGCTTCGGCTTGCGCATCACGGAACCGTTGCCGGGGCTGGTGCCCCTGACGGCCACGCCGCGGACGCTCGGGTTCGACCAGCTGCTCGCCGGCGTATCCCTGGAGACGATCGTGTCCTGCGCCGGACAGAGCTTCTGCGAGAACATTCTGTTCACGCACCGCGGTCTCTCCGGTCCGGCCATTCTTCAAATCTCCTCCTACTGGCGGCAGGGGGATACGATCTCGCTCGACCTGGCGCCGGCGCATGACGCGGCGGCCTTCCTGCTGGAGCGCAAGCGCGCCCGTCCCAAGGCCGAAGCCAAGACCGTGCTCGCCGAGATATTGCCCGCCCGCCTCGCGCACGCGCTGGCCGAGGCATGCCTGCCGCCCGGGCCGATGGCCAATGTCCCCGACCGTACCCTCGCGACCTTTGCGGCTCGCCTCAAACGCTGGGAGGTTCAACCAACAGGATCGGAGGGGTGGGCCAAAGCCGAGGTGACGCTCGGCGGCATCGATACCCAGGACCTGTCATCCAAGACGATGCAGGCGCGGAACGTTCCTGGTCTTTATGCCATCGGCGAAGCGGTTGACGTCACAGGCTGGCTGGGCGGCTACAATTTTCAGTGGGCCTGGTCCAGCGGTTGGTGCGCGGGGCAGTCTGTTTCGTAGGGAAACACCGCACGCGGGTCCGCTCGCGTTATTCCGCGAGCGGCGTCGGGTTGGCGGCCGGCGGATCGATGCCGAACGTGTTGGCCGTCATGCAGGTGGTCGAGAAGCTGCCGATCGATGCGACCAGCGCGACGAGGTCCTTCAGCCCCATGGCCGCTTCCGCAGCGGCATAGGTTTCGTCGCTGAGGCCTTTGTTCGCGAGCAGCTCCTTCGCCACCACGAAGCAGGTTCGCTCGCGCGCATCGGCCAGGTCCGGAGTCTTGCGGGCGTTGATCGCGTCGATGACCGCCTGCTCGATGCCGGCGGCGAGCGAGGCGCGCGCCTGCGCGAACCACGGATAGCGGGCGCCCCAGTGCCGGGCGACGACGAGGTTGACGATCTGCTGCTCGCGCTTCGACAACGGCCCGGACGCAAGGCACGCCCTCATGTTTTGCGCGGCCGCGAACAAATTCGGCAGACGGATATAGGCATAGTACGGTCCGCCCAGGGGGCCGCCGGATTGCTTGGCCGCGTCGTAGACCCGCGCCTGTTCGGCGTCCATGTCGGCGCGGTCGATGATTGCTAGGCGTGCCATGTGTTCTCCCCGTCCTTGGTTTTTATTCGCAGGCGCGAGGGTTTAGCGAATTGCAGATCGTGAGAGCTGCAGTCCGGGATGCGTCTGCCCCGCCGATTAGATAGCAACCTTGCGGAGAAAGGCATCCACATTTTCGCGCATATTCATGGCCGCCGCCTCGACGGCCTGTGACGCTTGCAGCACCAGGGCCGCGGAATCGTCGGTCTTGACGATGGCGCCGACCACCTTTTCAAGCACCGCGGACACCACCGCTGTCTCCTGCTCGGCGTTGACGACGTTGCGCGAAATCTCGCCGGTGGCGGCGCTTTGCTGCCCCACGGACGTGGCAAGGGTGGACGTGTAGCGATCGATCACCTGCATCCGGCCGGTAATTTGCCGGATCGCCTCGACCGCGACGTCGGTCGAGCCCTGAACGGCCAGGATCTGCGCGGCAATTTCCTCGGTCGCCTTGCCGGTTTGCACAGCGAGCGATTTGACCTCCGAGGCGACAACCGCAAAACCCTTTCCGGCTTCGCCCGCCCGCGCCGCTTCGATGGTGGCATTGAGCGCCAGAAGATTGGTTTGCCCGGCGATGTTATGGATCAATTTGACGACGTCGCCGATTTTCCGCGCCGCTTGCGCCAGCCCGCCGATTTCTTCATTCGTCACCTGGGCCTCGGCCACGGCGCCGCGCGCCACCTCCGCGGCTTCATTGAGCTGCCGGTCGATCTCCGAGATGGAGTTTTCCAGTTCGACCGCCGCGGCGGCGGCCGTTCCAACGTTGGTGGTGGCCTTGTTCGACGCTTGAACCGCGCCGGCCGCTTGCTCCGATGCCGAATGGGACGATGTCGAGAGTTCCGCCGCGATCGATTTCAACGCGGCGGCGCCACCCTCGACGGAGGTCATATTGGTCTCCACCCGCTCACGGAACGATTTGATCGCGGTGTCGATCTCCGCGCGGCGCTTTTCCTCCTTGGCACGAGAGGAGCTCTCGGTGATGTCTTCGTGCGTGGCGACCCAGCCGCCAGCCGCCATGGGTTGCCGCGTGACGCGGATCAGCCGGCCATCGGAAAGCTGGTCGATGCGGCTTGAGATCTTGTCGGACGACATCTGACGCAATGCGCCAAGCTTGTCGTCCACGGCGCTGGCGCTTTTCTCGCCGGCGAGGATGCCGCTGCTGACGCGATGCGCGATGATTGATTGATGCGGCGTCCCGGCCCTCAACAGTTCCGGAGGCAGCCGATACAAGTCGGCATAACGCTCGTTGCAGATCACGAGGCGTTTCTCGGCGTCGAACATGCACAACCCATGCGTCATGTTTTCGAGCGCCGTGCTGAACCGGTTGTTTGTCAGTTCAAGCGACAAATTGGATCGTTCAAATGACGACTGACGGCGGACGTTCAAAATTATCGCGATCAACGCCAACAGCGTCAGCACCACTGCAATGGCGAAGTAGATGATCCGATGGCGTTGGTACTCGCCGAAGACGAGGCTCTTGGCCTCGCCAACCATGGCGATCAGAGGATGCCCGGCGACAAGCCGATAGGAGACAAGCCGGTCGATGCCGTCGACGATGCCGCCGCTCCAGTAATATCCATGAGGCGCGCGAGCCAGCGCCTCTGTCATTCCCCTTGTTGGATTCGATATGTACCCGCTGCTCGGCGCGGCCGTGAAGCCGTGCGAAGAACGAACGACGCCATCGAGGCCACGCAAGACAAGTCCGCTGTGTGACCGAAGTCCCATCAAATTGCTGAATTGTTTGGCAAAGGCTGCATCGATCCCAACGACGATGACACCACCAAAGCTGCCGTCAGGCTGGCGCAGCCGGCGGGTCAAATGGAGCGATACTTCGCCCGTCGTGCGCAGCGCGACCGGCTTGCCAATGAACAGTTCGTCGGTCTTGGCATCGACCTGAACTTGGAAATGCTCACGATCCCCGAGATAAATCGGCGGCCCGCTGTATTCGCTCGTCGTCGCCTTCAGATAGCCGTCCGGGCCGATCAAGGCGCTCCGCATTGTCGCATCGCTGACAACGGAAGCCCGCTTCGCCCAATCGCGTAAGGCGAACTGTTCTGGATTTTCCTCGTAGGCTTGTCGCAGCAGCAACAGCGCTCGATCGGCGTCCTTGGTCAGCCGGGCTGTGGCATGCTCGAACAAACGCGCCAAACTGCCGCCACGTTCGATCGCGGCATCCAGCGCCCTGGTGTGCTCGACAGACAGTTGATAGGCGAGGCCGATCCAGCAAATCGCGATAATCGCGAGGCCGAACATTGGCGTGGGCTGCCATAAGTGACGGAGCCAATGGGACAGGCGACGAGCCTTCATTCTGCCTATTCACCGATCGTTGCGACCTCATCTTGGTAAGTAGCTGACTAAATTTAAGATTTCATTTAGCACGATAAGCTGGCGCGGCAGGCTGGGGCTGCCGCGGCGTTAACAACGCGTTAACGTTGCGCCCGCTGCAAAGCGCGCACGACCTAGGCGCCTGACGGAGCCGCCCGGCGTTCCATCGGCCGCGACAGAAGCGCCAGCGCGAGGCCCACCAGGGCCAGCGACAGAACCAGCCATAGCGTCCCCTCCCAGCTTCCTGCACACATGAAGCGCATCCTTAAGCTCGACCGGCTTCGACTGCGAGGCTTGAGCGGCGCCAGAGATGAGGTGCTGCTCACCGCAACCGCGCAGAACCTGAGGCGACTCGTCAAGCTCCTCGGCCGTCCTCCACCACCGCTCACGGCCGCGTGCCCGGCGTAGGCGTTGCGTCAGATGCCGGTGCCAATTGCGTCGATACCGCGGCGCTCTCATGAGAGAGCCGCACAAGGCAATGGCAAAAATCTCGCAAGAAGCCCGTCGGAAACCGAGTTTTGCAACACAATCCGCTTCAAAGCGGACATGCCTCAAAGACACTGTCTATAGAGAAAATAGAGGTCACGGCTGCTTGTGCTTTCTTGCTTTGAACATGCAGCCATGCGGTCGCCTTCCAGCACTTGCCGCTCACTTGAGCTATAATGCGTGCCCCGAGCAAGAATGCCGCCAATGTTCTCCGATCGGAATCCAACATGATCCTCGACTGGCACTCGCACATTTACACCCCCGAGGAGGCAGCCGACGATCTGCACACCTGGGACGGCAAGAACGGTCCATCCTGGGGCGAGCGCGGTTGCCCCATGGTTTTGGAAAACTTCCTGGACGCTCACGACAAGGCCGGCATCGATATCAGCGTGGTGACCAACGCGGCGCACTACCTGCGCGGCAAGCGCCCGGACGAAGAACTGCCGGCGGTTCAAAGATGGAGCGACTACGCCGCCGAGGTTCAGGAAAAGCACAAGGGCACGCTCTACTCTTTTGCCACCATCCTCCCCTGCGGCGGGCCCGCGTTCATCAAGGAGACCGAGCGCGCGATCCGCCAGCTTGGCCTCAAGGGCATTTTCATTCATTCCAGCCACAAGGGGCATTATCCCGACGACGACGAAGCGCGCCCATTTTGGGAACTCGTGCAGGACCTCGACGTCCCGGTGATGATTCACCCGCCCCATCTCGGCTTTGGCGAAGAACGGATGAAGGAATACCGGTTGGCCTCCAGCATCGGACGGCCGTTCGACTTGTGCCTCGCGCTGGGACGGCTCATCGTACGCGGCGTCCTAGAGGACTTCCCGCGCCTGAACATTGTGGCGTCGCATGGCGGTGGCGGCATCTGCGAAACGATCAGCCGGATGGATTATGCCTATGAGCTGCAGGACGAGGCGTTCTTTCTCGGTCCCTATGCGCCGATGAAGATCAAACATACGCCCAGCCACTACTTAAAGAAAATGTACCTCGACACGGTGACGTACAATCCGCCGGCTGTAAGGATGGTGCTGGACTGGGTCGGCGCCGACCATGTGCTTTATGGCAGCGACGCACCGCCGCTGACTTCGCTAAAGCCGCGCGCAATCAAGTTGGTGCAGGACCTCGATATTCCCGCCGCCGACAAGGAAAAAATCTTCTGGAGCAACGCGCGGCGTCTGCTCAAACTAAACTAAACGACGACGATCCGTGAACGAGGTGCGACCATGAACCCGCTCATCACGCTGCTTGCAGTTCTTACCGCTGCCACTCTTGCCGGACCGGGCGCCGCCCACGCACAGAATTACCCCACCAAGCCGATCCGCGTAATCACCGCAAACAGCGCCGGCGGCACCAGCGACATCTTCGTCCGCGCGCTCGGCGAGGAGCTGCAGAAGCGCCTGGGCCAACCGATCATCGTCGAGAACCGCTCCGGCGGCGGCATGAACATCGCCGGCCGCGCCTGCGCCGAGGCGCCGAACGACGGCTACAACATTTGCATCCTGCCCAATGAGGTGCTCACGCTCAACGAGTTCACCTACAAGGCGATCCCCTACAACCCGGAAAAGGATTTCGACCCCATTACCAACGCCTTCATCAACACCCAGGTTCTGGTGGTCAGCTCCGCGCTCAACGTCAATTCGCTGGATGAGCTTGCCGCGCTGTCCAAAGCCAAGTCCGGCACGCTGAGCTACAGCGTGCTTGCGATCCCGATGCAGATCACGTTTGAGAACTGGAAGAAGAAGACCGGCGCCGACATCATCGCCGTTCCGTCGCGCGGCGGCGCCGACATGGTCACCGGGCTGCTCACCGGAACGACGCCCGTGGCGATCGTTGGCCTGCCGAACTTCATCGCTCACATCCGCAGCGGGACGGTCAAGGCGCTGGCGGTCGACTCGGAAAAACGCTCGCCGCTGTTCCCCGATGTCCCCACGCTGGGCGAGCTTGGCTTTCCCAATCTTGCACCAGTTTTCTTTGGCTTCGTCGCCCCGGTTGGCACGCCCAAGCCGGTGATCCAGAAACTGTACCAGGACATCACCGCTATCGGCAACGACCCGGCATTCCGCCAGAAGCGGCTCATCGATATCGGCATTGTCCCGGTGTTCGACACGCCCGAGCAGTTCGGGGCATACATCAAATCGCAACGGGCCAACGGCAAGCGGATGATTCAGGACTCCGGCTTTCAGCCGCGCTAGCGCCGGCGCCCTTTCCGTGATCACACCGATCGAGGCGGAGCGCGGCTCGTTTTTTGCCGGTCGGGCACGGCATCACAGAATTTGATGCATTGCACACGCCTGTCATTCCG
>CAMDEB010000006.1 GCA_945893085.1 Rhodoplanes serenus
GCTACCGGTCTATGACAAGCCGCTGATCTATTACCCGCTGACCACTCTCATGCTGGGGGGCATCCGCGACATTCTGGTGATCACCGCTCCGAACGAACGGGAGCGGTTCCGGTCGTTGCTGGGCGACGGGCTGCAATGGGGCATTCGCATCCAATACGCGGCGCAAGAGCAGCCCCGTGGTCTCGCCGACGCCTTCATCGTCGGCGAGAGCTTTATCGGCAACGATCGGTGCGCGCTCATTCTCGGCGACAACATCTATTACGGACATGGCCTGACCGAGCTGCTGCAAAAGACCGCCGCAAGTTCCGCGCCTGCGACCATCTTCTGCTACTGGGTCAGCGACCCTGAACGCTACGGCGTCGCCAAATTCAACGAGGCCTGGCAGATTCTCGATCTCGAGGAAAAGCCGCAGCGCCCAAGCTCGAACTGGGCCGTGACGGGGCTTTATTTCTACGACAACAAGATCGTGGAGATTGCCAAGTCGATTGCACCATCCAAGCGCGGCGAGCTTGAAATCACCGACGTCAACAAGGCCTATCTCGCCCGCGGCGAACTCACCGTCGAACGGCTCGGCCGCGGCTATTGCTGGCTCGACACCGGAACCCACGACACGCTGCTGGATGCCGCCGAATTCGTTCGGGTGACCGAGCACCGGCAGGGCTTGAAGATCGCCTGCGTCGAAGAGGTGGCCTGGCGGATGGGATTTATCGACGATACTCAATTGCTCCGGCTTTCGGAGCCTTTGCGCAACACCGGATACGGCCAATACCTCGCGGCATTGCCTCTTCATTCGTGGTGAAGGGCCCCGGCGACGGTCGCGCTACGTCAGAACCAGCCTCACGGCACCGATGAACAGCGCCGCGATGACCAAGCCGCCGACGATTGCCATGGATCCCATGGTCCAACGGGCGAGCGCTTCGAAATGCATGGCTAGTCCCCGAGATCACAGTTGAGCGACTCAGCTTCAACCCATGATGGAAGGCGGGGTCGCGAATTCAATTCGGCGGATTGGGTTATCCACGCACCGCGCGGGACGGTTGTCGGGATCGGCAGGCGATGTGGCAAATCGGCCGCATCGCCCGATGGCCCGTCCCACGCCAGGCGGTGTTCAGTGCGCCCAAGCCGTTGCAATTCGCGCATCGGCATCGGACACAAATTGTACGTGGTATGTTCCGCTGGCGCGGCTGCTTACGTTGGATTTAGACAAGCCGCGTGATAATGAGGACCTCTTGGGGGACCCGTCGTCGGGGGCAGTGGGGCGTATGTTGAGTCGATATTTCAGCGTTGAACCGGCGAGTGCGTCCCCTGATCCCGCGAGACAGGGGCTTTTTTCAGACCTGGGACGGCGTTTTGGCCTCACGCGGGGGAAATTCCGAAAATCGTCCAAGGCGGAGCTTGAGCGCTTTCTCAGCGGCTACAAGCGCCTGGATTTGCGTCCGAAGCGGCCCGCCGTCCAGCTCTCGATCGTCGTTGTCCTGTACAATCAGGCCGATCTGACGCTGCGCTGCCTGCAGGCGCTCGCCGAAATCGCCGACGTCGGTTTCGAGACCATCATCGTCGACAACGCCTCCTCGGATCGGACCAATGAGTTGCTGGCGCGCGTGGATGGCGCGGTCGTCATCCGCAATGAGACCAATCTCGGTTTTCTGCGCGCGGTGAATGACGCCGCCAAGATCGTTCAGCGCAAATATCTGTTGCTGCTCAACAACGATGCCGTTCCGCTGGAGCACGCGCTGTCGCGCGCCTTGGCCCGCCTGGAAAGCGACGAAACGATCGGCGCGGTTAGCGGCCGGATTGTCGATGCTTTCGGGCGGCTGCAGGAAGCCGGTCCGGTGATCTGGCGCAATGGGTTCGCACTGGGCTACGGCGCAGGGCAGTCGCCCGATCGGCCGCGCTTCCGTCTCGTGCGCGACGTCGACTACTGCTGCGGCGCGTTTCTGATGACCCGTTCCAAGCTGTTTCGCGAACTGGGCTATTTCGATGCGGATTTCGCCCCGGCCTACTACGAAGAGACGGACTATTGCTTCCGGCTGCGCCGCGCCGGATTCCGCAGCGTCTATGATCCTTCCATCCGGGTGCTCCATTATATCTACGGCAGCGCCTCTTCGATCCTTTGGCCGCTCCGGCAGATGGCGCGCAACAGGGCCGAGTTCCGGCGCAAGCATCAGAAGGCGCTGAATTCGCGCCGCGCAGCGAGTCCGTGGGACGTGGCGCGTGTGGTCTTCGGATTGAAAACCGCGCCCTGGGTGCTGGTCGTCGCGCCGCCCGATGAGGATACCGCGCGAAGCGAGGCCGGCATCGGCCGCGCGGCGGCGATCGCCAATGAGCTGGTCGACCGCGGCTGGTTTGTCACCGTATTGCGAATGGGCGATCAGATGCCGGTGTTCGCCGGACCGTTTCATGCGGCCGGACCTGATGCGACCAGGCAGGAGGCCGGTTTGGCGATGGCGCGGGTGCCGGGCGAAGTGTGGGCCGGTCTCGACGCCGTCGTCGTGACAGGTCCCGCGTCGTATGAGGACTTGATCGTCCCGTTGCAGAAGACGTCGGCGCTGCGTGATCTGACGGTCATCTGCGACGCGCAGGGCTTCGCCAACGACAGTTCGGAGTTGAAGAAGGTCCGCGAACAGTTTGCCGAAGCCGGCGCCGATATCGCCGCCAAGGGCGTGGTGGTGGCGTTGGGTCTTCGCGCCGCCTGAGAGCGCTATTCGCGCCAGACGATGCGCAGGCCATCGTCACGGATCAGATTGCCGATCACGCGCTCGATGGCATGGGGAACTTGTCCATCCAGATGCTCTCGGAACGTGAGCGCATCGCTGTCCTCGAATTCGATGTCCTTGAGCCCCTCGTAAAGCCGGCGCAGCACCGAGGAGCGGACCAGCATCATGGTTCCGGCGACGAATTCGCAGACCCGGTTCTCGGCTGCAACCTCCAGCCGATCGAGATAGTGATCGCAAAGATCTGAATTGCGAAACATCCGCTGATCCCGGTGATGAACCGAGGCGATCGCTCCGATGCTGTGGTCATCGGCCATCGCGTGGACGTTTTCTGCCGCAACCCGAGCGCTGGGCAGGATGGCGTCGAGCAGCCGGCGGCGCCAGCGAACGCCGCCGCCAAAGACCAGGTGCGGGCTTCGCTTGGTGTGCATCAGGCAGATGACGTCGTGGGCGTCGAAATCCAGATCGGCCATCAGCGCGAAAAAGCCGCCGATGTCCCGTCCGCGATTGGGCGAAACCTTGATCTTTGCGGATGGGAAATCACGCCGGATTTGGGTGAGAAAGGCCTCGCCCGCCGCCTGCCGAACGACGTTGATCCGAAGGTCGATCGGGATCGGTCCGAACCTGGCAACATAGCCTGCAAGTTCCGGCCATATTTCCGGGTAGTAGATATGGACGAGGCACGCGACGGGTTTGATCGGGTCGAGAGATGCTTGTGGAACTCCGTTGCCCCTGCGCAGATCGAACGGCGGGGTTGCAGCGGTCTCACGCGAACTGAAGAAGGCTTTCGTGGAACTCAACAACGTCTTGATGGGGGCAGACAATGATCTCATCAAGCTCATCTGAAGACCTTCGGGTCTGTCCGATAGTGAACCAATTCGAGTACGCCAATTTATTTGCCCGAATACAGGCTCCGCACTAGCCTTTTCCATGCCTTTGTAGGAGGTTGATTTATATACATTTGCTCCGTCGCGGCGAGTCAAAATTTTGGCTGGGCGATTGTCAAATGTGCTAGGAAGTACTTCAAGGGCGAGGGTAGAAACACCGGGAATCCGGCCTTGCTTTACTCTCGGGTCGCACGTCAGAAGTCAATGCGGGTCTGTGTTCTCCGCAGCATCGGCCGGCAGTTCTGGAACGTTGTAAAATGCATGATGTGTTGCGGCCCGATCGTGAAGTTGCAGTAATCGGTTGGTCATGCCGGCTGCCCGGCGCGCGGTCCGTGCAAGACCTTTGGGCGCTGCTCTCAGAAGCCCGGTGCGCCGTCTCGCAAATCCCGAAGGATCGCTGGCTGCACGAGCGGCTGTGGCATCCTCGAAAGAGTGAACCGGGCCGCAGCTACACTTGGGCGGCGGGCGTCCTGGACGACATCTGGGGATTCGATCCGGCGGTTTTCGGCATTTCACCGCGTGAAGCCGAACAGATGGACCCGCAGCAGCGCCTGCTGCTGGAGCTTGTTTGGGAAGCGCTGGAGGACGCCGGGTTGCCGCCCTCCAATCTGGCGGGCAAGGAGGTCGGCGTCTTCGTCGGCGCGTCGGCGCTCGATTACGGCAACACCCAAATCTTCGACATGGCGGCGACGGACGCGCAGACCGCGACCGGAAACACCTTGTCGCTAATTTCGAATCGCCTGTCCTACGTGTTCGATCTGCGCGGGCCGAGTTTCACGGTCGACACCGCATGCTCGTCGTCTTTGGTCGCGCTCAATCAAGCGATGGCAGCGCTCCGCAGCGGCCGGATCGACACTGCGATCGTGGCTGGAGTGAATGTGCTCGCGAGCCCGTTCGGCTTCGTGTTGTTTTCACGCGCGTCCATGTTGTCGCCCACCGGGCTGTGCCAGGCGTTCGATGCAAAGGCCGACGGCTACGTTCGCGGCGAAGGCGGCGTGGTGCTGGTGCTGCGCAACATGTCCAGCACCGATCAGAAAAACGCCATCCACGGCACCATCATCGGCTCGGGCGTGAACTCCGACGGCCGCACCGTCGGCGTTTCGATGCCGTCCAGCACCGCCCAGGCCGCGCTGCTCGAACAGGTCTATCGCGACACCGCCATCGATCCGGAATGGCTGGCGTTCATCGAAGCGCACGGCACCGGCACCGCGGTCGGCGACCCTGCCGAGGCGAACGCCATCGGTAAGGTGTTAGGTCAGCGGCGCGCGATCCCGCTGCCGAACGGCTCGATCAAGACCAACATCGGTCATCTGGAACCGGCGTCCGGGCTTGCCGGCGTTCTCAAGGCGATGCTGGCGCTGAAGCATTCGATGCTGCCGGCGTCGCTGCATTTCGATCAACCCAATCCGAACATCAACTTCGACGCGCTCAATGTCAGCGTTTCGAGTGAGCCGATCGCCTTGGCGCGGACCGGCACCCGGCAATACGCCGGGGTGAATTCATTCGGCTTCGGCGGAACCAACGCGCACGTCATTGTCTCCGGGCCGCCGAACCGGAAGCCGCCATCGCGTCAGGAGACCCATCCGCAGCCATTGCTCGTTCTCTCCGCGGAGACCCGCCCGGCGCTCGTCGCGTTGTCGGAGCAATACGCGGCCCGCATCGAGGATGCCGCCGATGCCGAATTTGCGCCGATCGTCGCGGCTGCCGCGCATCGGCGGGAACGCCTCGCCAATCGGCTCGCCGTTCCCGCGCAATCGCGGCAGCAGGTCGTGCAAAGCCTGAGGGACTTTGCGAGCAATCCCGCGGATGCGCCGGATGTCTTCTGCGGCACCGCGGCCAATTGTGAAGTGCCGTGCGGGTTTGTGTACTCCGGCAACGGCAGCCAATGGGCCGGGATGGGCCGCTCGGCCTATGAGACCAATCCGCGCTTCGGGGAGCGATTTGACGAAGCCGACGGTCTCTTCACCAAGCTGGCCGGCTGGTCGCTCAAGGAGGCGCTGTTTGCAGACGACATCGAGCAGCGGCTGCATCGGACGAGCATCGCTCAACCGCTGATCTTCGCGATCCAGTACGCCACCACCCAGGTTCTAGATTCACTCGGCTTGCGGCCGGCGGTGGTGCTGGGCCACAGCGTCGGCGAGATCGCCGCCGCGAATGCGGCCGGCATTCTCGACCTCGACGATGCGGTGCGGGTGATCCACTTCCGCAGCCTGCATCAGGAGAAGGGCGCCGGCAAAGGCCGCATGGCGGTGGTGTTCGGCACGCAGGCTGTCGCCGAGCGCCTGTGCCAGGAGATCGAGGGGCTGGAAATCGCCGCTTTCAACAGCAGCAAGGCGTTCACGCTTTCGGGGCCGCCCGAGGCGCTCGAAACGCTCGCCAAGGTGACCACCGACGAAGGGATCGGTTTCCACGCGCTCGATCTCGACTATGCGTTTCACTCCAGCGGCATGGATCCGATCCAGAAACCGCTGGTTCGCGACCTGCAGGGGCTTGCGCCGCGCACCGCTGCCGTGCCGTTCGTGTCGACCGTGCTCGGCGACACGCTGCAGGGGCTAGAACTCGATGCGGACTACTGGTGGCGCAATATCCGCGAACCGGTTCTGTTTCGCGCCGGGGTCCAAAAGGCTGCCGAGCTTGGGGCTCGCGTCTTCGTCGAGATCGGTCCCCGGCACACGCTGCTTTCGCACATCAACGACAATCTGCAGTCGGGCTCCGAATTCTATTCGGTTCTCGGCGTGCTCGACCGGAAGGAACAGACCGGCGATGCCTTCCGGCGCGCGGTGGCCAATGCGTTCGTGCGTGGCGCCGCGGTGGACATCAGGGTGGCGGCGGGGTCGGATCCCGGACCCCAGGTCGCATTGCCGGGCTATGCCTGGCAGCGAACCCCGTACCGGCTCGCCGCGACCAGCGAGGCGATCACGTTCCTCAATCCGGAGTTCGCCCATCCCTTGCTCGGCGCCCGCCTGAGCGCGGACGGGATGGAATGGCGCTCGGTGATCGATCGCACGGTGATGCCCGACCTGAGCGATCATTGCGTCAATGGACAGGTGTTGTTCCCGGGCGCGGCGTTCCTGGAAATGGCCTTGGCTGCGGCACGCGTCTGGTTCGATAGCCCGACGGCTGCGATCACCGACGTGGATGTGCTGGCGCCGCTGGCATTTGCCGATGACACGGTGCGCGAGATCATGACGCGCGTGTCCCCGGTGTCAGGCAGTGTCGAGATCTTCAGTCGCCCGCGGCTTTCAGGTTCGTCCTGGCAAATTCATGCGACCGCCAAGATGGTGCGGCATGCGGAGCCGGTCAGTGCTCCGGCCATCGGTACTCCGCGCAAGCAGCAACGCACCTCGGCGGAAGAGCTCTACAAGCTCGCGTCCACCGCGGGACTCCAGTACGGCGAAAGCTACCGCCAGGTTGACGAGGTGCGCCGGCTCGGGCCGTCGCGGCTTGTCGTCGAGCTGACGCCGCCGGCTCCCAACCTTGGTTATGGGCTCGATCCCGCCCGGCTGGATGCCTGCTTCCATGGCTTGGTGGTTTTGTTCGCGGAAGCTGCGCCGAGCTCGCAACGGGTGATGTACATCCCGGTTCGGTTCGGCGAGGTCCGGCTGCTGAAGCCCGGCGTCGCTCCAGCCCGTGCCGTCATCGAGGTCGAGCAATGCAAGGCTCGCAGCATCCTCGCTGCGTTCTATCTGCTCGACGAAAGCGGCGAGGTTGTTGCGCTGCTGCGCGACGCTCGTTTCCAGGGGGTTCGCAATCGCGCCACGCGCGATCTGGTGACGCAAGCCTATGTGCAGCACACCAGGCCCGTCGCCGGCATTCTCGACACCGCCTCCCAGCCGGTTTTCTCCGTCGCCGATGTGCTCGATCAGGTCGACATGCTGGCGCTGGTGAAATCGAGCGACGCCTCGACACCAAAAGATTTCATCTTGATGGAGGGCTGGGCGACCGCTGCCGCCGTGGCGCTGGCGCAAGCCGCCGCGGGCGATAACCCATCCATCAATGTGGATGCGCTGATTGCGACCGGACGGCTGCCGAGCGAGGCGCGGTTGTGGTTCCTGAACCTGCTGTACGCCTTGGAAACAAGCGGTCTTGCCATTTCCGAGAACGGCTCCTGGAGGCTCGAGCAGGATCATGCGCTGCCTGAGCCCGGCTCTGTCCTGCTGACGCTGGCAGCCGAACACCCCGAGCGCTCGGCCGAAATGCTGCTGGCATCGTTCTTCACCGCGGCTGCGCCCCGGCTCGCGGAGCACGGTGCGAATGCGCTCGCCGCACCGGTCCCGCCGTGGATCCTGGATTCGTTCGAGCTCGGCAGCACGTCCGTGCGTCAGGCGTCCGAGCTGCTCATGCAGGTGATCGCCAGCGGGACCAGGGGACCGCACAAGGGGCCGATCCGGATACTTCAGGTCGGGTACGGGCCGCTGTCGCATTTCCTGCTGCCGTTTGTCCGCGCCCGCGAGGCCCGCCTGACGATCCTGGAGTTCGACCGCCGCCGGCTGGAGCGCGCCAAGCTGGCGTTCGAGACCGAGAGTTTCGTCGAGTTGTGGGGCACCGGCCAGGAGCTTCCGGTCGGCGGCTTCGATCTCATCGTCTCGGCGTTCGCGCTGCACCGGATTCCGTCCAGCGGTCTTGCGGCGTTGGCGGATGCGACCGCGGCCGGCGGCATTTTCGTGGCTGTGGAGCCAACACCGTCGTTCTTCCGGGACGTCACCTGCGGGCTGACGCCGTCATGGTTCGGCGAGGATAGCGTCGCCGATTTCCCCGTCGGCCGTCTGCAGAGTCCGGACGGTTGGCGCGGCGCCCTGAACCGCGCCGGATTCATCGACTCGACGGCGCAATTGGTTGCGGCCGGATCGGACGACGCCGTGCTGCTGGTGGCGCAAGGCCATGTGGCTTCCACCGCGGTCGAACAGGCGCCGCGGAAATCCGTGGCCATCGTGCATGGCAGGGCCGCGGCGGATGTCGAGATCGCCAGCCGGTTGTCGACGCTGTTCGCCTCGAGCGGCCATCAAGTCTACATCGAACAAGAGACGAATTTCGGCAAAGCCGCCGAGCCGCAAGGGTCATTCGACCACGTCATCTATCTGAGCGACGGCGCGGAACGTTCCGGCACGCCGGCCGAACTGCTGCGCGACCGTTGCTTGCGATTGAAGGCGCTGGTCGACCGGCTCGGAAGCGCGCGGACCACGCTTTGGATTCTCATGGATGGCGTGCTGTCCGATCAGACCAGCAAGGCGGGTTCGATCGAGACCGGCTTGTGGAATTTCTCGCGAACGATGGCGAATGAAATCACGACCGTCGATGTGCGCCGGATTTCGATGGCGCCGGGCCTGAGCCCCGAGATCGCGGCTGCGCAACTCAAGTCGCTGGCGCTGAGTGGAACGCCGGAAACGGAGCTGCTGCTCAATGGCGGTCCGGTTCGCGCCGTCCGCGTCGACCGGTTGAGCCACCTCGATGAGCGCAGCGGCGGCGCCCCGGCGCCGGCCGCGCAGTTGCAGCGCGCCGCGAGCGGCAGTGTCGAGCGGCTGTCGTGGAACGATATCGACCGGGTGCCTCCGGGTAAGAACGACGTCGAAATTGCGGTGGAGGCGACGGGCCTGAACTTCCGCGACGTCATGCTGGCCTTGTCGTTGATCCCCGAGGATCTGCTCGAAGACGGCTTTGCCGGGCCGACGCTGGGGCTGGAATGCGCCGGCCGCGTGCTGCGCGTCGGCTCGCAGGTCCGCCACCTCAAAGCGGGCGATCGCGTCGTCGCATTCTCGCCGTCGGCGTTCTCCACCCACGTCACGATCCCGGCGACCTACGCCACTCAGATCCCCGGCCACATCTCGTTTGAAGCGGCCGCCACCATTCCGGTCGCGTTCTCGACCGCCTACTACGCGTTGGTGACGCTCGCGAAGCTTCGGCACGGCGAATGGGTCCTGGTGCATGGCGGCGCCGGCGGCGTCGGCCTCGCGGCGCTGCAGATCGCGCGGGCACGCGGGGCTCGCATCATTGCGACAGCCGGGTCGGAAGGAAAGCGCGCGCTGTTGAAGGCGTTGGGCGCGGATCACGTCCTCGACTCCCGTTCATTGGCCTTCATCGATGAAATCCGGCGGATCACCGGTGACGGAGTCGATGTCGTCTTGAACAGCCTCAGCGGCGAGGCCATGGAACAAGGGTTGAAGGTCTTGAAGGCCTTCGGCCGTTTCGTCGAGCTCGGTAAGCGCGACTATGTCGCCAACACGCACGTGGGCCTACGGCCGTTCCGGCAGAACATCAGCTATTTCGCGGCGGACCTCGATCAGCTCCTGGTTCGCAAGCGCGGCGTTGGATTGAAGCTGTTCCGCGAGCTGATGCGGCAGTTCGAGCGCCGGGTCCTCAGCCCGCTGCCGTACCGCGCCTATTCCGCGGCCGAATTGGTCGACGCCTTCCGGCTGATGCAGCAATCCGGGCACATCGGCAAGATCATCATCAAGCCGCCGAGCCACGGCGAGGTGCGGCGGCATCTTACGGATCGTTTCGTGGTCGATGCCAAGCGAACGCATCTGGTGACCGGAGCGTTCGGCGGTTTCGGCATGCAGACCGCGCGCTGGCTTGCCGAGCACGGCGCGCGTCACCTCGTGCTGGTCGGCCGCAATGGCGCAACGAGCCCGGACGCCATCGCCCAGGTCGCCGAGCTCAAGCAGCGCGGCGTCCAGGTCATGGAAGCCTCATGCGACGTCGCGGACCGCGCCGCGCTGTCGCGCCTATTCAAGTCGGTCGACGCCCAGATGCCGCCGCTCGCCGGCGTCATCCATGCCGCGATGGTGCTCGACGACGGCATCATCGCCAACCTCGACGCCGGGCAACTCGATCGCGTGCTGCGGCCGAAGGTGCTAGGGGCCGAGCATCTGCACGAACTGACTCAAGGGCGCGAACTCGACTACTTCGTGCTGTTCTCCTCGGCCACCACGTTCCTCGGCAATCCGGGCCAGGGCAGCTACGTGGCCGCCAACGGCTATATGGAAGGGCTGGCCCGGCGGCGGCGCCAGGAGGGACTGCCCGCGCTCGCCATCGCCTGGGGCGCGATCGGCGATGCCGGCGTGCTGATGGCCAACCGTGACGTTGCCGAGGCCCTCGCCAACAAGATGGGCGTCAAGCTGATGAAGTCGCAGGAGGCGCTCGACCTCATGGCCGAAGCGCTGACGCGGACCAAGAACCGTCAGGTCGACGAGGCCGTGCTGGCGATCGCGCCGATCGACTGGTCGACGGCGCAGGGACGGCTCAGCCTGTTGAACTCGCCGACCTTCGAATCGCTCGGCCGCGGCCGCGAAGCGGAGGCCGACAAGATCAATCGGATCGACCTCGCGGCGCTTGTGGCGGTGCAGGGCGTCGAAGCCGCGCGGGCGATGACGGCTGACATCATTGCCGAAGAGGTCTCGCGCGTTCTGCGAATCCCCAAGGACGACCTGCAAGTCTTCCGTCCGCTGTCCGACGCCGGGCTGGATTCTCTGATGGCGATCGAGCTTGCCACCACGCTGCAGGACCGCTTCGGCTTGCAGGGCACAGCCACCGGCTCGCCGACGGGCCTGACCATCATTCAGCTTGCCGAGGAGATCGTCGGGTCGGTCGGCGTCAGGGGGCAAAATGCCGATCTGGCCGCGGCCCGGGCGAACGTCCAGCGGCAGCTCACGGATGACGTCAGCACCGAGGCGCTGTCATCGGTCTCGGCCGTCATCCAGAAGAAAACCCAAGAGCTGCTCCAGTGAGCACGCGCAAGCAATCCGGGATATCGGCCGACGAGTACAAGGCATTGCTCGGCCACGTCTCGGCGCGCCGCGCCGAGAAGGTCTCGGAGCAGGCCGAGCCCGTGGCCGCTCCCCGGCATTCTACAACCGACTTCACGACGCTTCCCGGTTACCGGGAATTGCAACAGCAGAAAGCGGTTGCCAATCTGATTGGCCTGCAAAATCCGTTCTTCCGGATTCACGAAGGCCGCGCGGCGGTCGAAACCCAGATCGGCGGGCGGAGCTACGACAACTTCGCATCGTATGACTACCTCGGATTGAACGGTCATCCCGAGGTGGCGAACGCAGCCAAGGCGGCGATCGATCAATACGGGATTTCGGCGTCAGCAAGCCGCGTGGTCGCCGGCGAGCGGCCGATTCATCGCGTCCTGGAAAAGGAGATCGCGGACCTCTACGGCGCCGAAGACTGCGTCGTCATGGTGAGCGGGCATGCGACCAATGTCACGACGATCGCCGCGCTGACCGGTCCCAAGGATATCATCATCCACGACGCGCTGGCGCACAACAGCATCATCATGGGCGCCAAGCTTTCGGGCGCCGAGCGACGGTCCTTTCCGCACAACGATCTTGCAAGCCTCGACGCGCTGCTGGGCTCGATCCGCCGCGGCTTCGAGCGCGTGCTGATCGTCGTCGAGGGCGTCTACAGCATGGACGGCGACATCCCCGACCTGCCGCGCCTGCTGGAGATCAAGCATCGGCACAATGCCTGGCTGATGGTCGACGAGGCCCACGCGCTCGGCGTGCTGGGCGCGCGCGGCTTCGGCATCGCCGAGCATTTCGGCGTCAACCCCTCCGAGGTGGACCTCTGGATGGGGACCTTGTCGAAGACGCTTGCGGGATGTGGCGGCTACATCGCCGGGCGTGCGTCGCTGGTCGATTATCTCAAATGCACGGCGGGTGGATTCGTCTACAGCGTGGGAATGGCGCCGGCCATTGCCGCCGCGAGCTTGGCGGCGCTCGGCATCCTCAAACGCGAGCCCGAACGCGTGCAGCGCCTGGCGCAGAATGGAGACCTGTTCGTCCAATGCGCCCGGACATCCGGGCTCAATGTCGGAACCTCGGTCGGGCGGGCCATCATCCCGGTGATCACCGGCGATTCGCTCCGCGCATCGCTGTTGGGCCACAAGCTTTTTGAAAGCGGCATCAACGTTCTGCCGATCATTCATCCCGCCGTTCCCGAGCGGGCGGCCCGCCTGCGTTTCTTCGTGACGGCCGAACACACCGCCGAGCAGATTCGCCGGGCGGTTGCGCTGACGGCGGAGCAGTTTGCGCTGGTGCCGAGCAGCAGCTCGATCCTGGGTCAGATCGCCGGGATGCACCGGTAGGCGTCTAACGGCGCTGTACCGACTCCTTGCGCACGTCGATCCTGATCTCGTTCCAAGAAACCACGGTCGACCGCCATGCCGCGATCCAGAGCAGCGGGACCAGCAATTCGCGGCAGGCCCATGCGGCCGGTGCTTTGGCCGACGGGAGCCATTTTTTCCCGGTCAGGAAAAGTGCTTCGGTCAGGAACCATCCGGCGAGCGTCGCGCACGCAATCCACCACCAAGGCAGGCCGAGGATCGGCGCGGCTCCTGCGCCTGCCAACGTGGTCGCTAGCGCGCCCAACAACGGCTCAAGATAAAACGCCAGCGGCTCCTCCACCCGCCGGCAGACCATCCACCGCAGTTGCCGGTTCCAGACCTGTTGGAACGATCGGCGGCCGAGGAATTGTGTCGCCGGCGACGTTGCCATCACGGTCCGAAGCCCCATTCGCGCCAGCATCTTCGAGAGCGCATGGTCTTCGGCCACCGCGCCGGCGATCGCCGGAACGCCGCCCGCCTTTTGAAAATTCCGGCGATCGAACAACAAAATCTTGCCGTTACCAAAGCCCCAGCCCAGCGTCGCGGCGGCGAGCAGAAGACGCGACTGGTAGCCGTTGAGAAATGCGCACTCGATTTCGGCCGCGAAATTCGCTGGCCGGCAGCCCACGGACGCGGCGGCGATGAGTCCGGTGCCTGGCCCGAATTGGCCGACGACCTCGGCCATCTGCGTTTTGTGAAGGCGGACATTCGAATCGACGACGAAAATGAGATCGTGGTCTGCACCGGCGAGCGGAGCGATCAGGTTGTTCAGCTTGGGACTGGCAGCGAGATCATTGTCAGAGCAGATGATCCGGCATGGGACGGCCGGATAGCGGACTTGAACCCGGCGCGCGAGATCGAGCGCCGGTGAGGTCCGTTCCGTCGCCGAGATCAGGATTTCGAAGCGCGGGTAGGATTGCGAGAATGCCGAGGCAAGCGCCGCGGCGAGGCCGGGTTCGCGCTGCTTGATGGGGATCAGCAGCGACACCGGCGGCTGATCCGCTCGCGCCACGGGTTGCCGCTGCAATGACGAGCGCAGCGCCGCCAGCACGGCCGAGCCGACATGCAGGAGAATCGAGACGCACCACCAGGCGAGACAGGCGAGCGACAATATTTCGAAGGCCCGGCTCATGGGCGATGCGCCGGGTCCTCGGCGATCTGCTGCAGCCGCTCGGGGATATCGACATGGAACTGGCCGATAATCGTGTCGGCCCAGCGGGTTGGGAGGAGGCGCAGGAGATGTGTGCCGTAGTACAGCAGCCGGGGAAAGGCGATGACGTCGGCGCCGCGACCAAGGCCGCGATGAATGATGTGGGCGGCGCGTTCGACGCTGATCTGCAGCGGTTTGGGGCAGATCATGTCGTGGTTGAGCGGGGTTGAGACGAAGCCGGGCACGATGAGCGTCACCCGGACACCCTGGGGCGCCAGGTTGGCGCGGATCGCCTCGGCGTAGAGATGAACGGCGGCTTTGCTGGCGCAATAGGCCGGGCAATAGGGCAATCCGCGCAGCGCCGCCAGCGAGCCGACCAGCGCGACGCGGCCGCCGCCGCGGATGCTCATGCGCTCAATCACCGGTTCGACGGTGTTGAGCAGCCCCCCAACGTTGATGTCCAGCGTTGCCCGCGCCATCTCAGGGTTCTCACGGCGGCGGCCGACGCCGGTGCCGCTGGTGACGCCCGCCGCGGCGATCACGAGGTCGATGGGATGGCCGTCGTCGACCGCGGCGATCCAATCGGCGAGGGCTTTGCGGGCCCGGACATCCTGTTGCAGCGTCGTGACGGCGGCGCCGGCTGAGCGGCACTCGGCAGCGATTGCGTTCAAGCGCGGCTCGTCGCGGCCGATCAGCGCCAGGTGCGTTCCCGATTGGGCGTAGAGCCGCGCCAGCGCGCAGCCGATGCCGCTGCTCGCGCCGCTGATCAGGATGGACCGGTACGTCATGTCAACCAGTGTAGCCGCGGCCTTTCCGCCGGTACAACCTCACAGCGCGCGTTGATAGAGCCGGTAGGTCCGCGCCCGTTTGAAGCCCAGAGTGGTGAGGCTTTGCACGATCTGATTGTCCTCGAGGATCCAACCCGCCTCCAGTACGCGGGCGCCGCGCGCAAACGCGTTGCGGATGAGCACGTCAAAAATGGTGATCGCAATCCGGCCGCCGAGCACGGTGTTTCGCAACTCGCTGGACACGCCAAACAGCGCGACGCGCCAGGAGCGATAAGGCTGCCGCCAGGCCCGCCAGGCGAATTTGAGCCAGCCAAGCGGCGAGGGTGAGGGGCCGAGATCGGCCGTGATGTCGAACAGGTTGGGCAGCGCCAGCCCGAACGCCACCGGCTTGCCCCGATATTCGAGGAACACCCCGGATTCCGGAACCAGAAACATCCTGAATTCGCGGATCGCCGTTCGCACGTCCATCTCCGCCACCGGTACGAAGCCCCAGTTGTCCCGCCACGCATCGTTGAAAAGCAACTGGCCGATGCGGGCTTCGGCGTTCAGATCGTTCATGCGCAACCCGCGAACCACAAACTCCGGACGGGAACGGTCAACGCTGAGTTTCCTCAGACGTTCGCTGGGCGCCAGCGGATCGAGCACGAGCGAGTACAACTCCTTGCAGGCGGCATAGCCGGCACTCTTGATGTGGCGATCGAGGTAGGGCGGATGCCACGGCATCATCACCATCGGCGGTTCGCCGTGCCCGTCGACCAGGATCCCGGACTCGCCATTGATCGACAGCATGTAAGGACCCTGACTGACCGAGCAATTGCGCTCCCTCAGCCATGCTTCCGCGCTGCGCATCAGCTCCGTCACGGCCGCTTCGTCATCGATACAGTCGAGGCAGCCGAAGTATCCGGGCGCGCCGGCGTCGGCGAGATGGTCGATCTGGGCCGAAACCCGGCCGACGGCACGGCCGTCGCGGCGCGCGATCCAGTAGTGGGCGACCCCGTGCGAGAAGAACGGACTTCGCCCGGGGTCCAAAATCTCCCGCCGCTCCCGCTCAAGCGGCGCGACATACCCGGGCATGCCCGCGTAGAGCCGCGCCGGCAGGGCAATGAACTCCGCCAGTTGGGACGGGTCGCGAACGGATTCGACCGTCAAAGTCATGGGATTGGGCTGTTCCTAACCCTTTGTAGTCGATAGCGATTGTTCCGCTCAAGGGCCCGGGTCCACAGAAGGCGGCCTGTTTACCGCAGGGTCGGGTTAGACTATCAAACAGCGGCGGCGGCGCCCGCCGAAGTGTCAAAAAACTCCATACAACGCCTGGATGTCTTGAGTATGCGCAAGGTTTTCGTTCAGCCGTTCGAGCGCGCGTGGCAGTACCGCGAGCTGATCCAGGTCATTCTCTGGCGCGAGCTCAGCGTCCGGTTCCGCAATTCGTTCTTCAGCTGGGGCTGGGCCGTGGCGGCGCCGGTGTCGATGCTGGTCGTCTATACGGCGGTGTTCTCCACGACCCTGAAGGTGTCGACGGAATCGAGCAGCGCCGGCCTCGGCTACTACGCCCTGTCGATTTTCGCGGGGTTGATCATCTTCAACCTGTTTTCCGAATTGCTGCTTCGCGCGCCGACGCTGATCCATGAACATGCGCCGTTTGTCAAACGCTCGATCTTTCCGAGCGAGGCTCTGGCCTGGATCGCGATGGGCAGGGCGCTGGTGTACGCAGGGATAGCGCTCGTTGTGCTTCTCATCTTCGAGCTCATTTTCACCCGCATGCTGCCCTGGAGCGTGCTGCTGCTGCCGATGCTGTTCGTTCCTCTGTGCCTGTTTCTGCTCGGCGCCACCTGGTTCCTGGCCGCGCTTGGCGCGTTCACGCGCGACGTGTCGCACCTGTTCATCACCATCGTTCCGCTGTTTCTGTTTGCGACGCCGGTTTTCTATTCCGCGCTCGACGTGGCGGAACCGGTGCGCTGGGTTCTCTATCTCAATCCGTTGACCGGCTTTATCGAGATCGCGCGGGATATTCTGCTGCGAGGCTCCTGGCCCGACCCGACCACCTATTTGATATCCACGCTCGTTGCGGTGGTCGTTTTCGTAGGGGGATATGCGTTCTTCACTCGGTATCGGGATCTGGCAATCGATGTCATCTGAACAAGACGATTTCGCCATTCAGTGCGACGGGCTCGGCAAGGCGTATCAGTTCTACGTCAACTACAACGATCGCCTGCGCCAGGTGCTGTTCGGGAGAAAGCGAAAATACTACCGGGAATTCTGGGTCCTTCGCGGCGTCGAGATGAAGGTGCGGCGGGGCGAGAGTCTCGGCATCATCGGACGCAACGGTTCTGGGAAGACGACCCTGCTGCAGATCGTGTGCGGTATCACGGCGCCCACCGAAGGCACCATTCGCACCCACGGTCGTATCGCTCCGGTGCTCGCGCTCGGCGCCGGGTTTGACTACGAACTCACAGGCCGGGAAAACGCCAAGATCGGTTGCGCGATCCTGGGCCTCAGCCGTTCCGAAGCAGCGGAGCGGCTCGAGGCAATTGCAGACTTCGCCGCGGTCGGCGAATTCCTGGATCAACCGCTGAAATATTATTCGAGCGGCATGGCGTCTCGCCTCGCGTTCGCAGTTTGCGCGCATGTCGATGCGGACATTCTGGTCGTCGACGAGGCACTTTCAGTCGGCGACGAGGCGTTCTGCCAAAAATGCTTCAAGTTCTTCGAAGAGTACCGCAAGCGCGGGACGCTGGTGTTTGTTTCCCACGATCTGGGGCAGGTCGCCGCGCTATGCGACCGCGCCGTTTGGATCGATCAGGGCCGTGTGCGGGTGGCCGGAGATCCCGCCGCCACCACCGAGGCTTACCATGAGGCCTTGATCAGTGAAGGCGACAGGGTCGATCGCTTTCACATCGGGCCCTAGCGCAGCATTCAGCAGACCGCGCGGTGTCCGCAATATTCCAGCGGCATCGTTCGCAGGCTTCACGGGGGCGTGGCGACGGTGGCGAAAACAGTCATCGCGCCGGTGAGGACCACCATGATCCAGCAAAAGACCATGGGCACATAATGCGAGCCGGCCGATCTTCTGCTCATGCCAATCTCCAGGACGGTTGAACAACGGTCACTCGGAGACGCAAAGCAACGGGCGCTGTCGAATGTCTGCGTTTAGCTGATTCGCATCGACAAGTCGCAGAGAGTTGCCATCAAGCAGACGGCTGCGTTGTCGGTTGCAGCGAATCGATCAGTTCGATCAGCGCGTTGATTTTTCTCGAAACGTCGAATCGGTCTCGAATCGCGGGCGAAATGGGTTTGCGATTCGGGGCCGGTCGATCGGGCGATGAAGCCAGGCGCTTTATGATCCGGGCGGCATCGGCAGCGTTGGGCGTGCCATGAAGCAGGATTTCGTTTCGGCCCAGGAGGTCGGTGACTGCCGTCGAGCGGGAAAAGCACATGATCGGCACTTGAAGCACCGTTGCCTCTGCAAGAACCAGCGGGTTGGGATCTTCTCGGGAGGAGAGAAAAAACAGTTCGAAGCGTTTGATGTATTTGAACGGATTGTCCACTCCGCCGGTGACGTAAAGATTGCCCAGGCGGCTGGATCGAAAGGATCGATAGACTTCGGAATTTCCTGCCGCCGCGCTCGATTTCCAGTCCCCCACCCAGATGAAGTCGCATTCTGGAACCAGTTTCGCCGTTTCAAGAAAGATGTCGGGCCCCTTTCGTGGCGATGCATGACCGACCATTCCGACGAGATAACGCGATCCCGGCACGAGCGGCGTCCCCGCCGCTGTCGTCGCACGAAGCGAACCCGCATCGGCCAGCTGAACGATCTCCTCGACATCGACCGCGATGCCAAAGTTCAAAGTTGGATGCGGGGTCGGACCGAAGACGGCCAGCAGATCCGACGCGAGGTCCTCTGCTGCGAGCACAATCGCGTCGCAGAACGTCAGGATATCCAACTGGGTCAGTTGATGGGCGAGCAGCCGCTTTATTTCGGCCGATTTCTCATGACTGTGGAGAATGACTCTCTTGCCAAGGAGTTTTGCGGCGATCGCAAACTCTGAAGCAGCAAAGGAATTCACATAGACGATTGTGCTTTCCTCCTGCGCCAGCAAAGTGCCGGCAATCCGCACCCGTTCGGCGAATGGCGCAAGATTGCGCTCCGCCGTGCCCCAGAAGTTCTTGCCGAGGACGCGGACCTTGCCGGCGCCGACTCGGTCGTTCAACCAGCCGCGCAAAGGTCCGTCTGTTAGACACAGAACTCGGACGTCCCGATATTTTTTTAGCTCGGCAGCGATGAGGCCGCCGACGCGGGGGGGGGGGGCTCCGGTGCGCGACGCGTCGTGAAGAACGATGAGAATGCTCACGCTAGACCCATTCCACGCGGTAGCCCAGTTGCCGGACCACGTTCCCGATCACCCGCTCGACGGCATGGGCCAGTTGGCCATCCTTGTTGAATTCGATGGAAGCGTCGTCGCCGCGCTCGAACTGCACATTTTTCAGGACGTCATAAAGGCGTCGGACAATCTCGGAACGGACAAAAAACATCGTGCCTGAAAGATAGTCGAGCTTTCGATAGGGCGGCTCGATTTCGAACAAGTCCAGCATCTCGCCAAACTGCTCAGCGTTCGATCCCATGTGCTGCGATCGCCATTTTTGCGAGCCAATCATGCCAACGGACGAATCCTGCCGCATCAGCGCGATCGTATCGGCTGCAATTTTCCTGTTTCCCGCAAAGGCGTCGAGCAGTGCGTTGCGCCAAGCCAGCGCTTCGTCTGATGGAATGTGAGGGCTTTTCTTGGTGTGCATCCAGGCGAAGAACTCATATTTTTCGATGTCGATATTTTCGAGGAGTCGAACAAACCCGCCGATGTCACGGCCTCCGTCGTTGGAGATCAGGACATGAGCGTTCGGCGCGCGTTCTCGAACCTCACGGTGCAAATCTTCCGACCAGGAACCGCTGACGATATTGACAAAAATATCGTGCGAGAAATCCTCGAAGTGACGCGCATATCGGAGGAGTTCTGGAAAAAGCTCAGGATAATAGACGTGCATGAGGATGCACACATCCGTCGAATATGAAGCCATGCGTACAGGCGTCGAGGAGGCGGTGCGGGGAACGAGTGTGTCATTCCAGCTGAAGTAATTGTTCCAATCCGTATAGGCCCTGTTCTCTCGATGGCCGTATCGAAGGTAGTGCGCGACGAGCGGAATAAATCTGGAGGGGAGCGCCTTTAGATCGTGATGCAACGCCTGATATTCCTCGGCAACAAAGCCCAGAGGAAAATCTCTGACCCGCATCCTGGCTCGCTTCAGGAGTTGCGCAGATGATCCGGGGCGTCGCTCGATTCTGCCCAATAACCAGTGGTGAATTCTGGCCCACGTGTCGGTCAGCCGGGACAGAACCGGATACAGTTCACGATAGAAATCCGGATCGAAATGAGGGTTCGTCGAGACGATCCTATTCACGAATGAAATCGCGTCATCGGACAACGGCGTGCCAATCCGTGGGTGACTGACCAATCGTTGCGAGGCTGGGCTCGTGAAGAAATGTTCCAGCGCGGTGAGATTGTTGTCTTTGTCAGAGCGGGCGGAATTGTAGAACCCGGCGCAAAAAAGCGGGTGGGTCCAATATCCAAGGCTGTCGCCGACAAGACGGTAGTGGGCCAATTCCGGGACGGAGCAATCAACATCGTTCCGGCGCCGGTAGTACTCCGCATCGAACAGAATATTGGGCAGCAGGCTCTTATCTTTATAGCCCTCCTGAAGATAATCCAGGAGCGGAGCCGCTACGAGCCGGCGCCGTTTTTCTCGTTCGACCTGGTAACGGTAGAGACGGGAATCGAACAAAGGCGATGGATCGATATCCATCCTCGGAAGCAGGCGGCAAAACTCCTGAAACGGATCGACGTCCTTCGGAAACAAATTTGGGTGGCGCGCTTGCACATAGGCCGGGTCGAACAACTGTCGCAACGTGTCGAGATCGACGCCGGTCAGTTCTCGATCCCCGTTTATCGCTGACACTGTCGGCCCATGACGTTAAGGGGAGCCCG
Source organism: Rhodoplanes serenus (assembly GCA_945893085.1). Classification (GTDB taxonomy): domain Bacteria; phylum Pseudomonadota; class Alphaproteobacteria; order Rhizobiales; family Xanthobacteraceae; genus Z2-YC6860. The sequence continues at coordinate 20,681 of CAMDEB010000006.1, forward strand.
GACTCACTGGCCGTCCGGCGTGCGGACTCCGACCCAGCTGTCCCGCACCTGGTGATAGTGCGTTTGCGCATCGTAGCGCTGCACTCCCAGCCCCAGCACCTCCGGCGCAAGCCGGCCGGTCGACGACAGGAGGGTGTACGAGGCGACGACGCGGTCGCGTTGCGCGGTCACCAGCGAGCCCCGGGCATTGACCAGCTCCTGCTGCGCGTTGAGCACGTCGAGTGTCGTGCGCTGGCCCACGCGCGCCTCTTCGCGCACGCCGTTGAGCGCGATTTCGGCGGCGCCGACCTGCGCTTCGGTCGCCTGAATGTTGGCTTTCGCGGCTTCGACCTGGCCCCACGCCTGGACCACGCCCTGCCGCACCTGGTCGCGAGCGACATCGAGATCGAGCCGTCGCTGCCCCAGCGTCTCCTTGGCCTGGCGGATGGTGGCGTACTCCGAGCCGCCCTGGTAGAGCGGGATGCTGAGCTGGCTGATGACCGAGGCGTTGTAGCTTTCCAGGACCGTCAGCGCGCTCTCCCAGTTCTTTTGGAAGCTGGCCTGGAGCGACACGGTCGGATAGAGCGCGCCTTCGGCAATTTTGACCTGCAGTGCGGCGGCATCCAGATTGTATTGCGCCGTGATCACGCTCGGATGCTGGGCGGTTCCCAGGGCGACGGCGTCGTTCAGATTCCTTGGCGTGAACCGGTCGACCGGCGCTCCCGGCGACAGCAGCCCCGGCTGGGTGCCGATCACCTGCCGGTAGATCGCGACCGAAGTCTTGTAATTGGATTCGGCGGCGAGCGCCTGCGAGCGTCCGCCGGCCAGGCGGGATTCCGCCTGGGCCAGGTCGGTCCGGGTGACCTCGCCGACGCGGAGGCGATCGCGCGCTTGCCGCACCTGCTCGCTGAGGACGTCGACGTTGTGACGCTGCAGCTCCACCAGCGCGCCGTCGCGCAGCACATTCATGTAGGCGGTGGCGGCGCCGAGCAGCACGTTCTGTTCGATGTTCCGCAACGCTGCCCGCGCGGCCAACACCTGGCTTTCCGCCTGACGGGTGCGGTTCGAGGTTTGGAATCCATTGAAAAGGGTTTGCGTCGCGGTCACTCCCACCGCGTGGGGAAAATTGTATCCGCTTTGCGTGAGATACTGAGCGGGCGCGCCGGGCAGGCTCGATTGCCGGGTCGTGCTCGAAACCGATTGCTGGCCGGCGCTTCCGGTGATGCTCATCCGCGGCCGATAGCCGGAGAGCGCGATCGGCACATTCTCGTCCGTGGCCCGCACCAGGGCGCGCTGCGAGTTGATCTGCGGATTGTTCTGGTAGGCCTGGATCAGCGCGCCGGTCAGGGTGTCCGCGGCCGCGGTGCGGCTGCCGGCGCCGAGGCACACCGCCATGGCCGCCACCGCAAGCGTCGCACGCACGCCATCACTCACAACCATTACGCCACCGCACCAACGCCAAACCATCGCCCCCGCGCAACCGTATAGCAAAATCCCTACCATGGGAACCAGCGAGGAGCTAAGCCTCAGGGGAAGCTCGCAGTTTACCGCTTGGTGGTGGCTTCCGGGCAACCAAATTGTGGCGGACCCGGCGTGCGGATCAATCGGTCCGTTTGGACGCGGGCGATCATCGCGCCCTCGTCGGGGCAGGGGCCGGCCAGCGATATGTTCTCGGCGTTAACCTTTCATTAACCATATTGCGGCAGCTCTTTTTGTGAACGGGTGTCTGATTCGCCACCACTTGCGCCGGCGAACGGTTGGGCCCGAGCTCAGATGGAGTTGGATCCATGCACGTCGGCCGCCATCCTCCGACCCTGCTGACCGTGTTTGGCAGCCTGGTCGTCGTCGGAACCTTTGCCGCCGCCGTGGTGCTCTGCGTGATCTAGGGCCGGGCCGCTCGGCCGCCTCAAACCTGAACTCCTCGCCCAGATAGAGCCGCCGAACCTCGGGATTGTTGACGATATCCGCGGCGCGGCCCTCCATCAGCACCTGCCCCGAATAGATGATGTAGGCGCGATCGACCAGATCCAGCGTCTCGCGCACATTGTGGTCGGTGATCAGCACGCCGATGCCGCGGTTGGTCAGGTGCCGCACCAGGGCCTGGATGTCGCTGACCGCGATCGGATCGATCCCGGCGAACGGCTCATCGAGCAGCATGTAGCTCGGGCGCGTCGCCAGCGAGCGGGCGATCTCGACCCGGCGGCGCTCGCCGCCCGACAGCGCGATCGCCGGCGTCTTGCGCAGCCGCACGATGTCGAACTCCTCGAGCAGCGAATTGAGATCGCTCTCGCGCCGGCGCCGGTTCGGCTCGACGCCCTCCAGCGCCGAGCGGATGTTGTCCTCGACACTGAGGCCGCGAAAGATCGAGGGCTCCTGCGGCAGATAGCCGACGCCGAGGCGGGCGCGCTGATACATCGGCAGGTAAGTGACGTCGTGACCGTCGAGTTCGATTTCGCCGCGGTCGGCCTTGATCAGGCCGGTGATCATGTAGAACACGGTGGTCTTGCCGGCGCCGTTGGGGCCGAGCAGGCCGACCGCCTCGCCGCGGCGCACCGAGAGCGTCACGCCCTTCACCACCTTGCGGCCGCCGAAACTTTTCTCCAGCCCGTGGGTGGCGAGGTAGCCGCCCCGCACTGCGGGCGGCACGGCGTCGTGATGCGTACGCGCCGGCGCGAGGCCGTTGTGGCCGGCGTTCTCGCCTCGCGGCGTGCGCACACGCGGGGAGCGGCGTCCGAAGAGCGAGAGTATATTGACCAAACTTACCTCGAGAGAGCTTTATCCGGGCAACGATGCCACGGTGTCATGGAAGCAAGCCGGGTCGCTCTGCGCAAATGAGAGAAGCGGAATATTCTGAAGAAAGCGCTGATTGGTCAGCACCTCGATATCGATGCGCTCTCGTTGCGGCCGGAGGTCGTACAGTAAACATTGTACTCCCGATATCAATGCCTTATGCAGACCGGCGGCGAGCACTGGACATCGCGTGTCCGGTCGAGGCTAACCCTCGAAAACAATAAGGGTATTGCGGACCAAGGCCTTCGTGTAAATTCGAGCCCGATCGTCGGAACGAACCATCCGGTCTCAGAAACAATCTGCTCATGGCAAGCCGCGACGCGTTCAACAAGTTCATGTCCGGCGTGCTCCGGCTTCGCTACATGATCTGGCCGATCGCGCGCCGCGATGTCGAGCATCGGCTGAACGAGCTCGAAAAGCTGCCTCGCTTCCAGGACATGCCGGCTTTTCTGAATGCGGTGTCGTCGGTCGGTGCATTCGGATTCGAGCTGCAGCAGTTCCACAAGGCGCTCGACCGGCAGGGCGAGGAAATGGGCCGGCTGTGGGAGCGCGTCGAATTCGTGCGCCGCGAGGTGCTCTACGAAATGAAATACGGCAGCAATGGCACCGCCGCTCCGGAGCGGATCGAGGCGCGTATCGTGCAGCCGGAAAAGCTCGCGGAAGCGACCAGCAACGGGCTGCGGCTCAATCTCGGTTGTGGGCACGTCGCGCTCGACGGCTACATCAACGTCGACCAGCGCGCGCTGCCGGGCGTCGATATCGTCTCCGACATCGGCGATGTGCCGGTGCCCGAGGCGAGCGCGCGCGAGGTTTTTTCCAGCCACGTGCTGGAGCATGTCCCGCAGGAGGAGTTGCGCCGGCGTCTGCTGCCGTACTGGCGCGGTCTGCTGGCGCGCAACGGCGCGTTCCGCGCCATCGTGCCGGACGGCGAGGCGATGCTGGCAGGCTATGCCGACGGCACTTATCCGTTCGATGAATTCCGCGAGGTGCTGTTCGGCGCCCAGGATTACGAGGGCGACTTCCACTACAATCTGTTCACCGCCGCCAGCCTGACGGCCTTGCTGGAGGAGGCGGGGTTCGTGAACATCGAAGTGCCTGTGAAGGGGCGGCGAAACGGCAAATGCTTCGAGTTCGAAATCCGAGCCACGCGACCTTGACCCGGGTGCGGTGTGGCCAAACCCAGACAACCTGAAGCCGACATGCTGAGCGTGTCGATCGTGATTTGCACGGACGGGCGTGCGGCGAGCCTCCAGAATACGCTTCGAAGCCTTCAGCAACTGAACTACCTCGAGTTTGAAGTCTGCGTCGTCCATGGGCCGACCGTGGACGGCACGAAAGAGCTGCTTGCGTCCTGGCCGGACCCGATCAAGATCGCCGCCAATCCCGAGCAGAATCTGGCAAAGTCGCGCAACCTCGGCATCGCACTGGCCGCCGGCGAGATCGTTGCATTCCTCGACGACGATTCAATTCCGGAGCCCGAGTGGCTCGACCAGATCGTCGCCGCCTACACCGATGAATCGGTCGGCGGAGCGGGGGGCTTTGTCCACGATCACACCGGCGTCGATTATCAATACCGTTTCGGCACCACAGATCGCCTGGGACGCGCCGATCTGTCTTGGACCAGGCCGGCACCGGAACTGAATTTTCCGTATTCCTTCAGCTTCCCGCACCTGCTGGGCGCCAACAGCTCGTTCCGTCGCGCCGCGCTGATGTCGGTCCGCGGTTTCGACGAGGAATACGAATATTACCTCGATGAAACCGATCTCGGCTGTCGTCTCGTCGACGACGCCTGGCGCATCGTCCAGATCGAAGGCGCCCATGTGCATCACAAGTTCCTGCCGAGCGCGCTACGCAACGAAGCGCGTGTGCTGCGGTCCTGGTATTCGGTGTTCAAGAACAAGATCTATTACAGCTTGATGAACGGACGCGGTCATCAGAGCCCCGCTGTTGCGCTCAAGGACGCCTTCGGTTTCATCGACGATTTCAGGGCCGGCATGGAGCGCGCCATCGCCGACGGACTGCTCGAGGGCTCGGATCGCGAGCGCTTCGAACAGGAAGCGGCGCGAGCGTGGGAGGACGGATTGAAACGCGGCATGTCGGAGACGCGCCGCTTGCTGCCACCCGCGGTCGTCAAGGCGACGCCGCCGTCCTTCTGCCGCTTCCTCCCCGCACAGCCGCGCAAGCCCCGCTTGGCCTTCTGTCTGCTGACCCAGGAGTATCCGCCGCGTTATGTCGGCGGCGTCGGCCGCTACATCCACCAGCTTGCGCGTGGGATCGCCGAGCTGGGGCATCAGGTTCACGTGCTGACGCGCGGTGAAGGCCGCGACCGGGTCGATCTCGAAGACGGCGTGTGGGTGCACCGCATCGTCCCCAAACCGGATTCCGGAACGCCACCCATGGCCGGACCCGATCCGATCCCGGAGGGCATCTGGCAGTATTCCAGCACCATGCTGGCCGAGGTCACACGCATCGCGGAGCGGCGGAAGATCGCCGGGGTCTATGCGCCGATCTGGGATTGCGAAGGGGTCGCGATCCTGCGCGACGGCCGCTTCCCGCTGGTGGTCGGATTACAGACGATGCTCCGCTCCTGGATCGACAGCCATCCGCACCGGCTGGAGGATCGCGCGTATGTGGCGAGCTTCATCAATCCGATGTTGAGGCTGGAGACGGAGCTGCTGCAACAGGCGCCGGCGCTGCACGCGCTCAGCGAGGCGATCGAAAACGAGCTCGAGCGCGCCTACAGCGTCCGCCTGAAGGATCGCTCCACGGTGATCCCGCTCGGCCTGGACGATTTTGCCGCCTTGCCCGCCGAGCCGCCGAAGTCCGCCGCCGGCATCGATATGCGCGTGCTGTTCGTCGGCCGCCTCGAGGAGCGCAAGGGCATCGACGTGCTCTTGCAGATCGCTCCCGAGTTGCTCGCGCGCTACCCGAATGTGCAGCTCGAAATCGTCGGCAACGACCAGATAGCCGGAGCCGATGGCCGCACCTATCGCGCGGCGTTCGAAGCCCGCGCTGTGCCGGACGGGGTGCGCCGCCGCGTCGTGTTTCACGGCGAGGTCTCCGAAGCGCGGCTGCGCGGGTTCTATCGCGTTTGCGATATCTTTGTTGCGCCGTCGCGCTTTGAATCGTTCGGCCTGATCCTGGTCGAGGCCATGATGTTCGGAAAGCCGGTCATCGGCTGCCGCGCCGGCGGCATGACCGAGGTCGCGGCCGAGGGCGTGACCGGCCTGTTGGCCGAGCCCGGCGATGCGTCGTCGCTTGAAGCATGTCTCACGCGGCTGATCGACGATGCCGATCTGCGGACACGCATGGGCGCTGCCGGCCGGCGGCGCTACGAAACCAATTTCACCACCCGCCGCATGGCCGAAGCGGTGGTTGACCTGATGCTGAGCGTGCGCAGCCCGGCGAGCCACCGAGACAACCTTGCCGTGGCCGGTGCCCGGGCATGATCGGGCAACCGCGCCGCTATCTCCGCATTCTCATCGTGGCGCCGAAAGCGATTCCGTATGACGCCATCTCTATGGCCGCGCGCAACAGCTACCGGATGCTGGCGGCGCACCCGGATTTCGACGTTGCGTTCATCACCAGCGACAATGGGTTCGACGACGTACCGGCGCGCCTCGCCATGGGTGTCATGGAACTCATGAGCGAGCCGGCGTTCAAGGCGGCCGATGTCATCATCTATCACTTCGGCATCTATCATCAGTTCCTGGACGCACTTCTGATTGGCAACGGTCACGCACGGCAGGTGGTGCGCTTCCACAACATCACGCCGCGCGAGTTCGTCGACGCCGCTGTTTGGCCGGTGATCGATCTGTCATTCCGGCAGCTTCATAACCTTCGTCATGCCGAATTGATCTGGGCCGACAGTCAGGTCAACGCCGACGTACTCATCGAGCGGGGGATCGATCGCAGCCGGATCGAGGTACTTCCGCTGGTCGTGGATCACCCCGAGCCCGCGCGGCTCGGCCAAAAGCCGGCTGAACCGATCGAGCTGTTGTTCGTCGGGCGCATGGTGCAGTCGAAAGGCCTGCTGGACTGCATCGAAGCGCTCAGCCTGGCCGCGGCCGGCGGGGCGCCGCCGCTGCGTTTGACGGTGGTGGGCAGCGCCCGGTTCTCCGACAAGCGCTACGCCGCCCGCTGTCAGGACCTCATCGCGAAGCTCGGCCTTGAGCAGACGGTGGCGTTTCTCGGGACGGTGGACGACAAGGCTCTCGGCGAGGCCTACCGCAAGGCCCACGTCTTGATGATCCCCTCCTATCACGAGGGCTTTTGCATGCCGGTGATCGAGGGCCTGCGCGCCGGTTGCGTGCCGCTCGGCTACACTGCAGGCAATTTGCCGTCGATCGCGGCGGGCCTGGGATGCCTGGTGCCGACCGGCGATGTGCCGGCGCTGGCGGATGGGTTGCGTCGCATGGCCGACGGCATCGCCCGCAGCATACGCGCGCCGGACCTTGCGGCCTTGCCGCTGGACTCCGGCGCGGCGGGCGTTGCCGATTTCGACGCCAGGGCGAAGGACTACGTGCGCGGCTTCGGCTTCGAGCGTGTTACCGCCATGACGATCCAGAGCACCGAACGATTGATGGCAGGCGCGTAGGGCCTATTGCTCGCGCAGCGCCTTGCGCGCGCGGTTCTGCAGCGGCCTGACGAAGTAGTCCACCACCGTCCGCTCGCCCGTCGGTACGATGACGTCGGCCTGCATTCCCGCGATGATGCGACCGCGCAACTGCGGGGGAATGTCCTGCTCATTGACCAGGATTCTGGCGAGGAAGTAGGGCTGGCGCGTCGTCTCGTCGACCAGCCGGTCGCGCGAGAGGCTCGTCACCCGGCCCAGGATGACCGGGAGCTGTTCGGCGTGAAACGAGCTGATCTTCACCTCGGCCTGCATCGTCAACTTCATGTTGTCGATATCGGTCGGTGAAATTTGCGCCTGGATGATCAGCTCGTCATTTTCCGGCACCACTTCGAGCAGCGGATCGCCGGAACGAATGACGCCGCCGACCGTCGCGACGCGAACGTTCTGCACCACGCCCGCCTTGGGCGAACGGATTTCGCTCCTGCGCAGCGCATCCTGCGTGACCCTGACGCGCTCCCGGAGATCCGCGATCTTCTGGCGAGCTTCGAGCAGGGCGGTGTTGACGTCTTCGGCGAACTTTTGCTTGAGCTGATGAATTTGCAGCTGGGTTTCGCCGATCGAGTTTTCCGACTTGGCCATTTCAACCGTCGATCGCCCGACCAGGCCTTCGAGGCGGCTGTTCTCGCGCTCGAGCGCCAGCACGCGCGACTTCTGCACCAGGTTCTTCTCCAGCAGGTGCCGCAAATCGACCAGCTCCTCGGTGATGAATCCCAATTGGCGAAGCGTTGCCGCCTTTTCCAGCGTCAGGCCCTCGATTTCGGTGCTGAGCTGCTTGACGCGCGCCTGCAGGATCGAGATCTGGCCGGCGATGGTGGCCCGGCGTTCCGCAAACTGATTGCGCTGATCGGCGACGGCTGCCACCGCGACCTCGCGCGACATCCTGCTGGTCAGTTCGGCCGGAAAGGTAATTTTGTCGTCGAAATTTCTCTCGGCAATCAGACGGGCCTCCTGCGCCACGTTGTAGTCCAGCTGGTTTTGCGCGACGTCGAGATTGGCCCGGAACTGAGTGTCGTCGAGCTTGAACAGCAGCTGGTCTTCTTCGACGCGCTGGCCTTCCCGGACAAGAACCTCCGAGACGATGCCGCCTTCTAAATGCTGGACCGTCTTGCGGTTGGATTCGACCGCGACCACGCCCGAGGCGACGACGGCGCTGTCAAGCCGAGCATAGGCGGCCCAGCCGCCGAGCACGCCGAACGTCAGGATGATGATGAGGTAGCCGATCATCGCCGGCCGCCGCCAGTCGGGCGGTGGCGAGTCGTAGGGATTGGCAGAATTGTCTGACGCCTTCATCGGCAGGTTGGATGACATGAATCGCCCTATCCGTTGACGGCGACGTTCGGAGCCATCGTTGCGACGCGCGGCGCCAGCAGCTTGGCGAAGATCTCATCCCGATTGCCGAACGCCTGCACCTGGCCTTGTGCCAGGACCAAAATCTTGTCGGTGATCGAAAGGATATTGGTCTTGTGGGTGATCAACAGGACGGTCCGCTTTTCCGCCTTGAGCCGTTGCAAGGCCGTCAGCAGCGCCGCCTCGCCGTCGGAATCCAGGCTGGCGTTCGGCTCATCGAGGATGACGAGGGCCGGCATGCCGTACAGGGCCCGGGCGAGCGCGATGCGCTGCCGCTGGCCGCCGGACAGGCTCTGCCCGCCGTCGCCGATCTGGGTGTTGTAGCCGGCCGGCAGCGATTGAATCATCTCGTTGACGCCGGCCATGTTGGCTGCGGCGATGATCGTCTCCTCGGACGGCGAGGGTTGGAAACGGGAAATATTCTCCGCCACCGTCCCGGAGAACAATTCCACGTCCTGCGGCAGGTAGCCGATGTGTTGTCCGAGCTGCTCGCTGTTCCAGTGCGACAGCTCGGCGCCGTCGATGCGGATGGCGCCGTGCAGCAGCGGCCACACCCCGACGACCGCGCGGACCAGGCTCGACTTGCCCGCGGCGCTCGGCCCGATGATGCCGAGCGTCAATCCGGGCTCGACGGCAAACGTGATGTTTTGCAGAGCCGGCCGCGCGCCGCCCGGCGGCACGACAACGATGCCCTGGACGCTCAGGTGACCTTGCGGCGGCGGCAGCCGCATCCGCTGCGCCTCGGCGGGCAGTACGGTCAGAAGCTCGGTGATGCGCTCATAGGCGGAGCGGGCCTGCAGAAAGGTCTTCCATTGCGCGACCACGAGTTCGACCGGCGCGAGCGCCCGGCCCATGATGATCGACGCCGCGATCATCGCGCCGGCCGTGGCCTCGGAGTGAATTGCCAGATAGGCGCCGATCCCGAGAATGGCGCTCTGCAAGAACATCCGGACGAACTTGGTCGCCGCGACCAGTCCGCCGACGCGATCGCTGGCCTGGGCCTGCAGCGCCAGCGTTTCCTTTTGCCGCCCGAGCCAGCGGTCCCGCAGCGGCCGCCACATGCCCATGGCGTGCAGCAC
>CAMDEB010000007.1 GCA_945893085.1 Rhodoplanes serenus
CCGGCCGCGTGCGCGACCAGTGGCACAGCATGACGCGCTCTGGGCTCAGCGCCACATTGGGTGCGCACCGGCCTGAGCCGTTCGTCGAAGTCCATCCGCTCGACGCCAAGGCGCAGGGGCTCACCCACCACGGCATGGCGCGCGTGATCACGGTGCACGGCGCGTGTGTCCTGAAGGTGGTGACGTGCGCCGGGCAGCAGCGCGGCTCGATCTTCGCGCCGATTCATTGGAGCGACATGAATGCGTCGTCGGCGCGCGTCGGCGAGCTGGTCGCGCCGGTCACCGATCCGTTCTCCGGTCAGCCCGAAGCCAAGGCGACACCGGCCAGGATCGAGCCGGTGGCATACGGCTTTCGCGGCTTTGCGATGGCGCGGGCGCCGCTCGCGCTGCCGGAGGGCACCTGGTGGGCCCGCGTCGCCATCGAGGGCGCGTCGGGATGCCTGCTGGCCAGCAACGACGGACCCATGGTGTGGCATGACTTGGTGCCGCACCTGTTCAGCGACGCCGTGCTCACCGAATACATCGACCGCCAGCGTGGCCTCTATCGCGTCGCCGCGTTCGTCGACGGCCGGCTCGACGGCGCGCTGTTCCTGGGACCGGCCGCCGCGCCGCCGCAATGGAGCGATCTCCGCAGCATGGCCGGTGGTGTGGGCATCATGGAGAGCGGCCCGGTGATCTGCGCATGCTTCGGCGTGGGTCTCGCCGCCATTCACGAAGCGCTCACGTCGCGCAAGGCCGCTGGTGTGGACGAAATCGGCATGGCGCTGCGCGCCGGCACCAAATGCGGAACCTGTCTGCCGGAATTGCGAAGCATCGTTGCACAGGAGAACTGGGCCCGTGAACGCACGCACACCCACTGAAACGCGCAGCCCGCGCATGGAGCCGCTGGCCCGGCTGCCGGTGTTTCTCTCGCTGCAAGGCCGTCGCGCGGTGGTCGCCGGCGGCACGCCGGGCGCGGCCTGGAAGGCGGAGCTGCTGTCGGCGGCCGGTGCCGCGGTCGATGTCTATGCGCGCGAGCCGTCTGACGAGTTGCTGGCAGTCGCCGGTGATGCGCCTGGAGGTACGATCACGGTTCACCGCCGCGATTGGCAGGCGGCCGACCTTGATGGCGCGGCGATCGCGATCGCCGCATGCGAGAACGATTCCCAGGCTGAGCATTTTGCCACCACTGCGCGCGCATGCGGCGTGCCAGTCAATGTCATCGACAAGCCGAAGTTCTGCGACTTCGCCTTTGGTGCCATCGTCAACCGCTCGCCGCTGGTGATCGGCATCTCCACCGATGGCGCGGCGCCGGTGTTTGGCCAGGCGATTCGCGCCAAACTCGAAGCCATGATCCCGCGCGGCTTCGCGCGATGGGCCGATGCCGCGCGCCGTTGGCGCCACGCCGTGCAGACGTCGGGCTTGTCGTTCAACGGCCGCCGGCGGTTCTGGCAGCTCTTCACCGCGATGGCCGCCCGTAATCCCGACTACGAGCCCGAGCAGGTCGACTACATCCGTCTTCTCACTGAGACCGAGGCCGAGGGATCGATCGTGGAGAAAGGCTCGGTGGTGCTGGTCGGCGCCGGCCCCGGCGATCCCGAGCTGATGACGCTGCGCGCCGTGCGGGCGCTGCAATCCGCCGACATTATTCTCTACGACGATCTGGTGTCCGTCGAGGTGCTCGACTTCGCCCGGCGCGAGGCCAAGAAGATGCTGGTCGGCAAGACCGGCTACGGTCCCTCCTGCAAGCAGGGCGAGATCAACGCGCTGATGGTCTCGCTGGCCAAGGCCGGCAAGCGTGTGGTGCGGCTGAAGGGCGGCGACCCGATGATCTTCGGCCGCGCCGGCGAGGAGATCGCCGCCTGCCGCGATGCCGGCATCGCCGTCGAAGTGGTGCCGGGCATCACGGCGGCGCAGGGCGCCGCGAGCCGGCTTGGGATTTCACTGACGCACCGGAGCGAAGCGCGGCGGCTGCAATATGTCACCGGTCACGCCGCCGACGGCCGCCTACCGCGCGACGTGGATTGGCGAAGCCTCGCCGATCCGTCGGCCACCACCGCGGTCTACATGCCGGTGAAGACGCTTGCGGAACTCTCCGCCACCGCCATCGCCGAAGGACTCGATCCGGCGACGCCGGCGGTCGCGGTGCTGCGGGCGACGCGCGCCGACCAGGTCACGATTGCAGCATCCATTGCCGAGCTGCCGGCGCGTCTTTCCTCCGCAGACGTGTCCGGTCCGGTGATTGTGTTCATCGGCAGGGTTTTCGGCGAAATCGCGTCGCGTGACGTCATGCAAACGGCGCCAGCTCGAACGCATAGCCCCGGAGTGCGGCCGTGAGTTGCGGCTCTACCGGATAGCAGGCCTTCCCGCCGCGGACTCGCGATCTTCCGGCGATGCGGTAGGATCGCGACCTTCGTCGTCGCAGAGGGTCGAAAATGCCGGTTGCAACCAAGAACACGCGCTACCTGATCCGGGGCGGCCAGGTCTACGATCATGACGGCGACGTTCATCAGCCCGCGCGCGCCGATGTGCTGATCAACGGCGAGACCATCGAGCGCGTCGCCTCGAGCATTTCGGTCGACAGCAGCGTGGAGGTTGTCGACGCGAGCGGCAAGCTGCTCGTACCGGGCATGGTCAATGCGCACTATCATTCGCATGACGTGCTGGCGAAGGGCATGTTCGAGGAAATGCCGTTCGACATCTGGACGCTGCATTCCAATCCAGGCAACTACGGCCCGCGTTCGCACAAGGAGGTGCGGCTGCGCACGCTGATCGGCGCAGCCGAATCGTTGCGGAACGGCATCACCACCATCCAGGATTTTCTGACGCTGGTGCCGCAGGACGAGGCCTTCGTCGACACCGTGCTGTCGGCCTACGAGGAGGCGGGCATTCGGGTGGTGTTCGGGCTGGCCGCGCGGGACCTTGCGGCGCTCGACATCGCGCCGTTCATTCCCAAGGATCTTCCGGAGTCGATCCGCACGCGGATCGGCGGCCAGGACCGGACTGCGCGGGGTGAGCTGGATTTTGTTTCGGGTCAGATCAAGCGGCTGGGCAAGAACCCGACGCCGCGCCAGACCTGGGCGCTGGCGCCGTCGGCGCCGCAACGCTGCTCGCCCGAATTGCTGGAAGGTATCGCCGCGCTGTCCCGCGAGCACGATCTTCCCGTGTTCACCCATGTCTATGAGACACGCATCCAGGCGTCTGCGGCGCGGCAGGCCTCGTCCGATCCCGCCGCATCCTTGCTCAACATCCTGGCGCGCGCCGGGCTGATGAACGACAAGCTCGGCATCGTCCATGGCGTCTGGCTGACCGCTCAGGATATCAGCCAGATCGCCGAGGCCGGTGCGCGGGTCGTGCACAATCCGGTCAGCAACCTCAAGCTCAAGAGCGGCGTGGCGCCGATTCTCGATCTGTATCGCGCCGGTGTCGACGTGGCGCTGGGCTGCGACAACTACAGTTGCGCAGAGACGCAGAACATCTTCCTCGCCATGCGGATGCTCTGCCTGCTGCCGGCGGTGACCCATCCCGAACCGGGACCGATCAACGCCGCCTACGCCTTGAAGTCCGCAACCCTGTCCGGCGCGCGGGCGGTGGGGCTCGACGGCAAGGTGGGGGCGATCAAGGACGGCATGGCCGCGGACCTCATGATCCTCGATCTCAACGAACCGTCGTTCGTGCCGTTCAACAGCGCGGCGCGGCAGATCGTGTTCGCGGAATGCGGCCGCGCGGTCGAGACCGTGTTCGTGGCCGGGCGTGCGGTTGTGCGCAACGGCAAGCTGGTCACGATCGACGAGGCAGCGCTCGCGGCGGAAGCGGCGGAAATCTCGCCGGCCTTCCGTCGCGAAGCCGAGGCGCTTGCCAGCCGCAACAGCGACCTGATCGCTCCGATCCTGGACGCCAATCGCGTTGCCTGGGACGTCCAGCTCGACTTCGACCGCTATATCGGCCGCAGGAAAAACTGACGCTCCGTTGTTACGGCACCATGCGCTTGTCGCGCGGCGGCAGGAACTTGTCGGTCGCGATCTGCTCCGGGGCGGGCGGGTTCTTCACGCCGAACGACGCCGCGACCACCCTGATCGAGCGTGTCAGGCGCTCCTTGTCGATCGTCCCGAGCCCGTTCTGGCGCACGTTGGCGGTCCGGATCGAGCGCTCGGCCACGTACTTGTACCGGTCGAGCTCGAGGTCGTCCTTCATCAGCGAATCGCGCTTCTTGAGCGAGGCGATGCCTTGCACCGGGTCCTTCATCGCGTCGATCATCCCGGCCAAGGTGCCGCGCACGAAGGCCGCGACCATATTCGGGTTCTGCGCCGCGAAATCCTCCCGGACGATGACGGTGTTGCCGTAGAGATCGAGGCCGAAATCGGCATAGGGGAAGATCGTGATGTCGCCTTCCGGAACGCCGGTGGCCTTGAGGTTGAAGAACGCGGTCGAGGCGAAGCCGGTCATCGCCTGGGCCTGCTTCTTGACCACCATGGCTTCGCGCAGATTGGACGCGACATTGATCCACTGCACTGATGCCGCGTCGATCCCCACCAGCTTCGCGAAGGTCGGGAACAGCAGGCGGCTGCCTTCGCCCTCCGAGCCCGCGATGGACTTGCCCGCGAGATCCTGCGGCTTGGCGATGCCGCTGCTCTTGAGCGCGATGGCTGCGGCCAGCGAGCGGTCGAACAGTTGGAACACCGAAATGACCCGTGCCTCCGGATGCTCGGCGTTGAACTTCACCAGCGTGTTCATGTCGGCGAAGCCGAAGTCGTAGGTCTTCGACGCGATCTTGGTCACCGTGTCGCCGCTGCCGTAGCCGCGGTCGACCGCGACGTTGAGGCCCTCGCGCTTGTAGTGCCCGCCATCGACGCCGCGGGTGAAGCCCATGTGCATGCCCTGGTAGGCAAAATCCAGGACGATCTTGGTGTCCGCCCTCTCCGGCGCCTGCGCGTAGGCCGAACCGGTCGTCAGAGCGAGCAGCGCCGCCATGATGCCAATCGTCTTCATCGAGCCCTCCATCGCGTGTGAATTCTCAAATCCTCAAATTCCAGATCTTCAGATCCCAGTAGCAAGATTCCTGCCAACCTGGCTGTCAGGTCACGATATCGTTGGCGCGCGTCGCCCAGAACGTGAACTTGCGTTCGGCGTAGGCGGTGACCTCGTACATGATCACGCCCATCACGCTGATCACCACGAACCCGGCAAACACCAGCGCGACATCGAAGCGCGCGCTGGCCGCGATCATAAGGTAGCCGATGCCGGCATTCGAGGCGATCGATTCCGACACCACCGAGCCGATGAAGGCCAGCGTGATCGCGACCTTCAGCGACGCGAAGAAGTACGGCATCGAGCGCGGAATGCCGACCCGCATGACGATCTGGCGCTTGCGCGCGCCGAGCGAGCGCAGCACGTCCTGCAGCTCCGGCTCGATGGTGGCGAGTCCGGTCGCCACGTTCACCACGATCGGGAAGAACGAAATCAGGAACGCGGTCAGGATCGCCGGCACGGTGCCGATCCCGAACCAGATCACCAGCAGCGGCACGATGGCGACCTTGGGGATCGAGTTGAACGCGATCATCATCGGATAAAGCCCGTCGTAGACGGCGCGCTCGACGCCGATCGCCAAGCCGAGCAGCAATCCGAACGCCACCGCAATGGCAAAGCCGACCAGCGTCGTGAACAGCGTCTGCATCGCGTGGATCATGATCGGTTCGTGATACTGCACGAGCGAGTGATAGACCAGGATCGGGCTGGGCAGGATGAACGGCTCGATGCTCAACACGACGCACATCAACTGCCAGAGCACGATGCAGAGCACCGTGGCCCAGATCGAAACGGTCCGGCGGATCCAGTATTTCATCACACGCCCATCCCTTCCGAAATCTGCAACCGCAAATTCTGCGCCATCTCGATGAATTCCGGCTTGAACGTATCGCGCAGCGTGCGCGGACGGGGCAGGGCGACGTTGGTCTTGGAAATGATCCGCCCCGGCCGGGCGCTCATTACATAGACCGTGTCGGAGAGGTACACCGCCTCGCGCAGGTCGTGCGTGACCAGGATCACCGTCGGCTTGCGTGTCATCCACAGCTTCTGCAGCACGCCCCACAATTCCTCGCGGGTGAATGCGTCGAGCGCGCCGAACGGCTCGTCCAGCAGCAGCATCTGCGGCTCATGGATCAGCGCGCGGCACAGCGAACTGCGCTGCTGCATGCCGCCCGACAACTCCCACGGGTATTTGGTTTCGAACCCATCCAGGCCGACCAGCTTCAGCAGTTCCATCGCCATCGCCTCATACTGATCGCGATGCTTGCGGAAGCGGCTGGCGTGCGGTTCGACGATCTGCAGCGGCAGCAGAACGTTGTCGAGCGTGGTGCGCCACGGCAGCAGCGTGGCGTTCTGGAACGCCATCCCGCTGATCTTGAGCGGGCCGGTGACCTTTTGCCCGGCAACCACGACATTTCCCGAGGTTGCCGGATGCAGCCCTGAAACCAATTTCAGCAGACTGGACTTGCCGCAACCGCTCGGGCCGACAACGGCAATGAATTCCCCGGTCGAAATCGTCATGTCGGTCTCGTCCAGCGCATGGGTCGAGCTGTCCCTGCTCTGGTAGGTCAGACTAACGCGATCAAGTTTGATGAATGGAGTATCGGCGGTCATGAAAAGACTTTCCTGCACATCGCAAGCAACTTCTGTGTTTCCGACTTGTGCGGCTTTCAATCAAGGTCGCGAGGATGCGTCATCTTGCCAGGGTTGCCGCGAGAACCCAAACGCCTTGCAGGAAATCCGATATCTCCATGCGCTCGTCCGGGTTGTGGCTGCCGTTGGCGTTGCGCACGAAGATCATCGCGGTCGGGATGCCGCAGCGGGCGACGTCGGCCGCATCATGACCGGCGCCGCTCGGCAGCGCCATCGTGCGAATGTTCAGTTCGCGCGCGTTCGCCTCGAGAGCGGAGATCAGCCCTGGGTCCATGACCGCCGGATCGGACTTGGCGAAATCGCCGGTCGTCACCGCGACGCCGCGTTTGTCGGAGATGCGTTTCGCGATCTGCTGAAACTCGGTCCCGCATCGATCGAGTAGCATGCTCGATGAACTTCTCACGTCGATCGTAAAGCGAAGCTCGCCGGCCACCTTGGTCAGTCCATGCGTATCGCCGTTGGTGGTGAATTCGCCGAACGTGACGTCGATGTCCTCGCTGGCGTCGCGGGCGCCATCGGCAAAATCCTCGCACTCGCGTGCGAACTCGGCCGCGGCGAAGACGGCATCCTTGCGCAAGTAGTGCGGCACGGCGCCGGAATGGGCGTACTCGCCCGTCACCTTGCCGTTTCTCGCGCGCAGCGAGCCGCGGATCGCGGTGACAACTCCGACCGGAATATTTGCCGTCTCGAGAATCGGGCCCTGTTCGATATGCAGCTCGATGAAGCCGTGCGTCGTGTCCGGCCGCAGATCATTCTTGGCCGCGCCCGAGGCAGGCCAGGCGAAGCCGCCTTGCTGAAGGTGCTGCCGGAAGCTCAGCCCGGACTGGCGGTGAATGGCGGTATCGAGCTCGCTGTCCGGCAAAATGCCCAGCGCCGCGCGGCTCCCCAGATGGCTGTTGTGAAGGCCGGTGAACCAGCTGCTCGCCTCCTCGCCGCGGAAGCCCACGGCCCATACGTCACGGGCCGGCATGACGCCTGTTTTCTTGAAGATCGACATCGCCAACAGGGCCGCGACCGCGCCGGCGGCGCCGTCGAAATTGCCGCCCTCCGGAACGGCGTCGAGGTGCGAGCCGGAAACCCAGCGCGGCGCCGAACGGTCACGGCCGGGCAGCTCGACGTAGAGATTGCCGATGCCGTCGCTTCGGGTTGCGAGATCGAGCGATTGCGCGCGGGCCTTCAGCAGGTCGCACGCGATAGTTTCGCCGGTCCCCCACGATGCGCGGGTCACGCCGTGCTCGCCGCGGGTCTTCTGGTGGAGTTGATCGAAGATGTCGCGGGCCAAGGCGTCGAGCCACGGCGTCAGCGCCGCCCGGCTTGCAAGAAGGTCTTGCAAGCCGCTCATAGCCGACACTCCGGGTGTTGATTCATGGCTGAGCGGGATTTGGCGTCACCGTTGCCGCCAGATTCTAATGAGCCGCAAAAGCTCCTTCACGTCGTCTTCATTGTTGTAGACGTGAAACGAGAAACGCAGACAACCGCGCCGCTCCGAGAGCTTGACGTTTTCCTTTTGCAGATACTCCGACAGATCGACCAGCCGCGCCTCCATGACCGGGTCGGGCTTGAGCGACCCGACCGCGACGATCGAGCCGATGTGCGGCCCTGCGGGCCAGCCGATCACCGGCAGGTCGAGGTCGACCAACCCGTCGCCCAGCATCACCGCGAGCTGGCGGGTGTAGCGGTCGATGGCCGGCACACCGCCGGCCGCATTGAGGATGGCGAGTCCGGGCTCCAGCGCCGCCGCAGCGATGAAGTTGTAGTTGCCGAGGTCGAACCGCAATGCGCCTTTGCGAAAAACGATGTTCTCGGAATCGTCGAGGTCGGCTTCGTGACGGTCGCCGACGTCGATGCCGAACCGGGCGAGATACCGCGGCGTCATCCGCTCGGCCCAATCCTTCCGGCAATAGAGGAAGCCCATCCCGTAGAGGCCCAGAAGACCCTTCTGGGTCGAAGCCGCGATCGCTCCGAGTCCCAGCGCCCTTGCGTCGATGGTCTGCACACCCATGGACTGCGCGCCGTCGACCACGAACTCGGCGCCGACCTTCTCGCAGACGCCCTGAATCTCCGCGAGGTCGACGCGGAAACCCGGCAGGAACGACGTGCCCGACAGCGAGACGACCCGGGTGCGCGCATCCACGGCCTTGCCGATGACGCCGGCGTCGATGTGGCCCTCCCGGCTGCTGACGTTGCGGACCTCGGTGCCGTAGAGCTGCGCCGCATGAATCCAGGGATAGATGTTGTTCGGGTGCTCGACGTCGCCGCAAATCACGGCGTTGTCGCCCTCGCGCCAGTCCACGGCATGGGCGACGATGTTGATGCCCTCGGAAATGTTCTTGGTGATCGCGACTTCGTCGGGCGAGGCGCCGATGATCGCGGCAAATCCGGTACGCGCCCGTTCCACGGATTCGAACATCTTCTTCTTGTCGCCGCCCAGCATGCGTCCGTCGAGATACTTGTCGATGGCGGCGCGAACCGGCGTCGCAATCAGATTGCGCCCGGCGGTGTCGAGATAGACCTGCTCAGAGCAACCCGGGAACTGCGCCCGCAGCGCGGCCTGCTCGGACGCGCCGATGGCTTGCGCGGGGCGAACGGCGGCAGGGGATTCAGCGAGCATCGACATGTTGCATTCCCTTTTACGTTGCGCCGCTAGGTCGCGACGGCGTCCCACTGGCGGTCTTCGACCTGCCTGACGTTGTCGTGAGCGGCGCCGACGAGTTCCGAGATGGATGATACCTTCAAGTTGGTCAGCAGTTCGATCAGCCCGGAACGCAGCTTCGGGAACACGCTCGGGCCCTGGATTTGCGCGGCGGTGTAGACCTGCACGGCGGTGGCGCCCGCCAGGATGAATTCGACGACATCCTCGGGCGCGGTGACGCCGCCGATCCCGATCAGCGGCAGCTTGGTCGCTTCGCGCAATTTGAAGATGGCGGCCACGGCGAGCGGCCGGATCGGCCCGCCGGATAGCCCGCCGTAGTTCATCGACAGCAGCGGCCGGCGGCTGCGCAGGCTGATGCGCATGGCGGGAAACACCGTATTGATGGCGGAGATCGCCGCGGCGCCGCCGTCCTCGGCGGCCTTGGCGAGATCGGCCAGATCGATCGAGCCATAGGCCAGCTTGGCGATGGCCGGCGTATTCGCGACACCGCGAACGCGCTTGAGCACCGACGACATGTTGTCGGCTTGGAAATCGAGACGGCCTTTGGCCTGGTCGTACAGGTACTTGAAGTCCAGCTCGATGGCGCGCGCGCCGGCCTTAACGAATTTCTCCACCATCTGCTCGAGCCCGGAGGAATAGGTCAGCGTCCGGGGCGAGATCGAGCCGATGATCGGGCACGGGATGAGCGGGCACACCTCTCGGAGTGTTTCGGCGACGGCGTCGATACCCGGATTGGGACCGCCCTCGTAGTTGATCATCCCGTCGCGATCGAGCTTGGCGATGCGGGGCTGCGGACTGCCCGGTGACGGATTGACGGAGATCGATTTCGTGACGATGGCGGAGGCGACCTGGCCGTAGGCGATCAGGTCGTCGGCGCGGATGCCGACCGGTCCCGAGCCGAGCATCAGCGGATCGGACAGCGCGAGGCCCGCGATGTTGACGGAAAGGTCGACCATTTCAGCACGCCCTCATGGCGACATCGCCTTGCTCCGGTCACCGCTTCCAGCGCGAAATCAAGCGGTCTTCCAAGGTGCCGAATACAAAGCGGTCGAGCAACGCACTCATGATTGCAATGACGATCATGCCGACGACGACGACGTCGGGACGGCGCAATTCGCCGCCCATGTTCAGCATATACCCAACGCCCGTCACGGCAGCAATCATTTCGGCTCCGACGATGGCGCGCCAACCCATGCCGTGGCCGAGCCGCAGGCCCGAGAACAGCATCGGTAGTGCCGCGGGCAACAGCACCCGCCGGACGCGAACGTTCCACGTTGCGCCGAGCTGCCGGCACACCAGCATGTAGTTGCGGGGAATGTTGCGGAAGCCGTCGTAGGCGCCATAGACGATCGGCCACACCGCGCTGAGAAAAATCAAAACGATGACCGCGTTCTCGCCGATGCCGGCCCACATGATGACCAGCGGCGTCCAGGCCAGACCCGGGATCGGATAGAGCAGGCGAAGGATCGGCAGGATCAGCGCCGCGATCAGGCTGCTGGTCGCCATCAGCAGGCCGATCAAGATGCCGATACCTGCGGCGATGGAATAACCGGCGGCGAAGCGCGCGAACGAGATCCAGACGTGGTCGGTCAGCTTTCCCAGCACGCCGACCTTGCCGGTCACCAGGTCCACGGTGGCGCGCGCCAGCGTCTGCGCGTCGGGGAACACCGAGTTCGGGATCAGGTTGAGCGCGGACGCCGCGATCCACACGACGGCGAGCGCGATCAGCAGCCACCACTCGTAGAGCGCGCGCGTCATTCCGAGCTCGAAGCGGGAGGCGACGGCGGGAGCAACGGCGCTCATATCATCACGCTTTCGCTAGCCATCGAGTCGTACAGCCGCGATTTGATGTCGCTCAGCATCGGGTCGTTGATGTTTCGTGGGCGCGGCATGTCGAGCTTGACGATCTCCTTGATCCGGGCCGGCCGCTTGGTCATCACCACGATCCGGTCGGCCAGGAACACCGCCTCTTCGATGCTGTGCGTGACGAACACGATGGTCTTTTGCGTCGTCTGCCAGATCTTGAGCAGCTCGTTCTGCATGATGAAGCGGGTCTGCGCGTCGAGCGCGCCGAACGGCTCGTCCATCAGGAGAATGGCGGGGTCGGGCGCGAGCGACCGGGCGATCGCCGCGCGCTGCTTCATGCCGCCGGACAGGAAATTGGGAAAGGTGTTCTCGAAGCCGCGCAGGCCGACCAGGTCGATACACGCTTGCGTGCGGCCGGCCGCATCGGGGAAACGGGCGCGGATGTCCGGATTGCAGGTGAGCCCGAACGAGACGTTGTTGGAGACCGTCATCCATTCGAACAGCGTGTGCTCCTGGAACACCACGCCACGATCGGGTCCGGGCGCAACGACCGGCTTGCCGGCGCAGGCCACGATTCCGGCCGAGGGCGTTTCGAATCCGGCGATCAGATTGAGCAACGTGCTTTTGCCGCAGCCCGACGGGCCGAGCAGGCAGATGAATTCGCCTTGCGCGATCGACAGTTGAATGTCGTCGATCGTCTTGAGGTTGCGATTGTCCTGGGTCGAAAACACCTTGGTGACATTTTCGATCTCGATCATCGGCGGAGATGCGGGGCTATCCAACGGTCGCCTCCTCGGCGCGGCGATACCAATTTCCCAGCGTGGCGCGTTCGGCGCGGTCGAACACGTAGCGCTCGACCAGGAAGCCCAGCAGGCCCACC
Organism: Rhodoplanes serenus; assembly: GCA_945893085.1. Taxonomy (GTDB): domain Bacteria; phylum Pseudomonadota; class Alphaproteobacteria; order Rhizobiales; family Xanthobacteraceae; genus Z2-YC6860. Next base: position 11,997 of record CAMDEB010000007.1, read on the forward strand.
ACGATCATCCCGGCAATGATCTTGTCGACCTCCAGCATCGAGCGCGAAACCTGGATGAGTTGACCCATGCCGGTCGTGGCCAGCAGCATCTCGGCGGCCACCAGCAGCCGCCAGGACTCGCCATAACCCAGCCGCAGGCCGTTGAGCAGATAGGGCAACCCGCCCGGCATGATGATGGACAGGATGATGGACCTCCGGCTGGCGCCGAGCGATTCCGCCGCTCGAAGATATTTGCTGCTGAGCTGCCGCGTGCCCTCGAACGCCTGCATGTAGATCGGCCAGAATGCCGCCAGGAACACCATGAAGGTGATGGCGGACGATCCAGGCCCGAACCAGATCAGCACCAGCGGCACCCAGGCGATCGACGGGATCGGATAGATCAGCCGAACCATGCGGTCGAAGCCGAGGAACGCCTTGCCGACGTAGCCGCAGATGATGCCGAGCGGAACGCCTAGGATCACCGAGCCCGCAAAGCCGGTCAGCTGCCGTCCGATGCTGTCGAAAATGTCGAGCCACAGGCTGCGCGTGCCCGCATCAAAGTCCGTCAACAGTCGAAACAGCGTCGCGAACACCTGCTGCGGCGGCGGCAGCAGGTACGGCGGGATACCGGAAAACCGCGCGAGCGCCCACCAGCCCCCGAAGAACCAGGCGAATGACGCCAGGACGAGGAGATAGCGCCTAACCTGGCCGTCCTTCATCATCGTCGGGGAGATGCGCGCGGGACCAATTGCCTAGCGCGGCACCATATCCAGTTTGTACAGGTTATCGAGGTCGGCCTGCGTCGGCGCGCGCGGCAGCAGCTTCACCGCGAGGTAGCGCTCGAGCATGACCTTGTGGAAATCGAGGTCGACAGCGAGCGTGAACTTCACCGCGTCATAGGACTTCGAGATCGCAGCCGCCGGCTCGCCGGTGTACTTCGCGAGCTGCGCAACCGCTCCCGCCTTGTCCGCGCCTTGCCATGCAACCGCCTCGCCCGCCGCCTTGAGGAAGCGCACGACCACATCGCGGTTTTGTTCGAGGAATTTTGTATTGACGACGACGACGGAGGAGGGGATCAGCCGCGGCGGGTCGAACGAGACGGTGCCCGGACCGCCCACCTGCTTGGCGCCGTCGAGAATGCACGCGGAACCGTGCGGCTCGAACACCACGCCCATGTCCGCCTGGCCACGTTTGATGGTCTCGCAGATGTTGGGCGCGGGAGCGCGGACATAGGTAAAGTCGCGGTTCACCAGCAGGCCTTGCTTCTGCAGCACGAAGTCGATGGCGATCGTGGCGTCGGAGGGGATGCTGAAGACGGCGATCTTCTTGCCCTTCAGGTCCTTGAGCTCCTTGATGTCCGGGGACATGGTGAAGGCGGGATAGTCGGCCGCCGGTACACCCGCGATGATCGCGATCGGCACGCCGCGGAAGAATGCATTCACTGCGACGCCGACGTTGACGATGGCCATGTCGCTTCGGCCGGACACGAAGCCTTCCATTGCCGCGGCGCTGGTGTCGAGGGAGGTGTGCTGGATGTCCAAGTTGTACTTTTGCCAGAGCCCGCGATCACGCGCGTCCCAAGCCAGCCCCGCCTGCCATCCCGGCCGCGCGGTGAGAAGGCGGACGGTATCGGCTGCTTCCGCCACTGCTCCAATCAGCAGGGAAAACAAGACCGCAACTGTCAGATGAATTGGCGCCTGCCGGACCAGTGAAAGTTTCGACATTACTTTTTCCCTCTGAATGCCCGGCGGCATTGGATGACGAACGACTCAAGACGTACTGGTTGCACGACCTGCGCGCACACCATTGTTGCTTTGACCGAAGCGCTCCTGGCTCAAGTATACTTGGCCCAGGTGCGCATGCTCATTATAGTTGCTCGACTCTATCGCGCAACATGAGAAGCGACCGCGGAGGATTTGGGTGCAGGGCGAACCGTTTGATGTCGTGGTTCGCGGCGGGACGGTCGTTGCGGAAGGCGAGCCCTATCGGGCGGACATTGGCATCAAAAATGGCACGATTGCAGCGATTGTCCAGCCGCATCAGCCGGCGGTCAGCGCGCGCGAGATTATCGATGCGTCCGGTAAAATGGTGTTGCCGGGCGCGATAGATTGTCACGTCCATTTCCGTCAGCCAGGCTACGACCACAAGGAAGACTGGGCGCACGGCACGCTCGCCGCGGCCTTCGGCGGCGTCACCACCGTGATCGAAATGCCGAACACCGATCCGCCGACGGACAGTGTCGAGCATTTCCTCGCGAAAAAGGAATTCGCGCAGCGCCATGCTTACGTGGACTTCGGCCTTTACGGACTGATCTCGGACCGGTCCTACAAGAACATCGAGGCCATGCACCAGGCGGGTGTGGTGGGCTTCAAAAGCTACCTGAGCAATTCCGCCAGCAGCCACGTCTCGATGATCAGCGACGGCTCGCTGCTGGAATCCTTCGAAATCCTGGCGGGCCTGGGCTCGCGCTGCGTGATCCACGCCGAGAACGGCTCGGTCATCGACAACCGCACCAGGCGTTTGATGGCAGCCGGCCGCGTCGACCCGCGCGCACACGCCGAGTCGCGCCCCGATGTCTGCGCCGTCGAGGCGGTGGCCCGCTGCATCATTTTCGCCGAGTGGACCGGCGCGCAGATTCACATCGCGCATGAGGGCGTAGCGGCCGCGATCGAGTTCATATCCGAGGCCAAGCGCCGAGGCGTGGACGTGACGGTGGAGACCTGCCCGCAATATCTGCTGCTGTCGGTGGAAGACCTCGCGCGGATCGGCGGGCTGATGCGCTGCAATCCGCCGCTGCGCGATCCATCCAACCACGAGCGTCTGTGGCAGGCGCTGCGTTCCGGCGAGATCGACGTGCTCGCAACCGATCATGCGCCGCACACGCCGGCGGAGAAACTCAAGCGCGACATCTGGGAATGCCAGTGCGGGATGCTCGGCGTGGAGACCGCGATGTCGCTGATGCTGACGGAAGTGTCGCGCGGCCGGTTGACGTTGTCCGAGTACGTCAAACTGTCTGCAACCAATCCGGCCAAGCTCTGGCGGCTCTATCCGCGCAAGGGCACGCTGCAGGTCGGCTCCGACGCCGACATTGCGATCGTCGACCTTGACCGCGGACGCGACATCGATCAGGAGAAGCTGCACTCGAAAAGCAAGATATCGCCGTGGCACGGCCGCTCGGTGCGCGGACTGCCGGTCTGCACGATGGTTCGCGGAAGGGTCATCGTGCGCGACGACGCGGTGCACGGCGAGCCGGGTTGGGGGGCTTATGTGACGCAGACCCCGCCGAAGCCTGCGCCCCGTAATATCCTTGGTTCGCCAGCGCGGTCTCATCACGCCGAGGGCGGCCCTAAGCACTGACGCTTCGGTCAACCTTCAGCAGAAATAGTCGTTGCGAGTCGAAGAGCAGAGCCAATGGATTTAGGACTTCGCGGAAAACGGGCACTGCTTCTTGCCGCCAGCCAGGGGCTGGGACGGGCGGCGGCGGACGCTCTGGCCGCCGAGGGCGCCAATGTGGTGGTCAGCTCCTCGCATCAAGGCCGTTGCGACGAGGCGGCGGCGGCGATCGCGAAAGCGCACGGCGTGAAGGCATTCGGCATCACGGCCGACCTGTTCCAACCGGCCGGGATGGACCGGTTGTTCGAGCGGACCGTCAAGGCATTGGGCGGGGTCGATATCCTGTTCGTCAATCACGGCGGGCCGCAGCTCGGCCAGGCGAAGGATCTCGATGCGGATCACTTGCAGCCGCAGTTCAACATGATGGTCGCGAGCCCGATCCGTCTGATGCTGCGCGTCCTGTCCGGCATGCGCGAACGAAAATGGGGCCGCATCGTCTCGCTGGGCTCCGCCGGCATGGTCCAGGCGCTGCCCAACAAGGTGATGGACAACACGCTGCGGCCGGCATTGATGGGGTTCACCAAGTCGCTGGCCAACGAGGTGGCGGTTGATGGCGTGACTGTGAACATGGTCATTCCGGGAACGTTCGTCACCGAGAGGGTGCACAATTCCACCGCGTCGAACGCAGCTCTTTGGGGCATCACCGTCGACGAAGCCATGAAGCGGCGCATCGAAGGCATTCCAGCGGGGCGGTTCGGCGAACTGCGCGAGTTCGGCGCCGTCGTCGCCTTCATGTGCAGCGAGCCGGCGAGCTATATCAACGGCAGCATCGTCCGGGTTGACGGCAGCCAGATCAGAGCGAACTCTTGACGACACGGACGTATTGGAATTTCTCGCCGTGTGGGGTGTTCACCGCCCAAGCACGACGACAATACTGACCAAAGGACGCAAGCTCATGGAACCTAGCGATTACGGCCCATTCGATTTCGTCCCGATCAACAAGCGGCCGCGCGTGACCTGGCCCAATGGCGCGCAGATCGCCGTGTGGGTCGTTCCGAATATCGAATTCTTTCCGTTGACACGCGGCCTCGCGGGGCATCCGTTCGAAGCCAAGGGCAAGGCGCCGACCGTGCGCGCATGGGGTCAGCGCGATTACGGCAATCGCGTCGGCATCTGGCGGATGATGGATCTGTTTCAGAAGCTCGGCATCCGCGCCACGGCCGCGATCAATTCGGATATCTGCACCATGCATCCGGAGATCGTGAAGGCTGCGGTCGAGCTCAAATGGGAGTTCATGGGACACAACATCACCAACACGGTGAGATTGAGCGAGCTCGACGCCGAGCAGGAGCGCCAGACCATCAAGACCTGCACCGAGACGATCGCCGCCTCGACCGGCGTCCGTCCGGTGGGATGGCTCGGCTCGGCGCTCGCCGAGTCCTGGAACACGCTCGAGTATCTGGCGGACGAAGGCTACGAATACGTCGCCGATTGGGTGAACGACGACCAGCCGTTCCTGATGAAGGCCGGCGCCAAGCGGATCTGCGCCATTCCGTATTCCTATGAAGTCAACGATTCGCCGGCCATCTATTATCGCAATGGCACCGCCGATGAGTTCGAGAGGATCATCAAACGCCAGTTCGACGTGCTGTACGACGAGGGAAAAACCTCCGGCCGGGTGATGGCGATCTGTCTGCACCCCTTTCTGATGGGCGTGCCGCATCGCATTGGGGCGCTGGAGGCCGGACTCAGACACATCCAGTCGCACGACAAGGTCTGGTTCGCCACCGGCCAGGAGATCATCCGCCACTATCTGAAGGCCGGTGCGACCTTTTAGAACAGGGCATGGCTGATCGGCTCGCCCCTCTGCTATGATCCGGCATCATTCGCCCGATCGAGCGAGGTCACGCATGCGCGCCGCCGTCCACACCCTGCGAGACAAGCTGGCAAAGCCGGCGGTCGCCCTTGGCGCGGCGGCCTGCGCCATCCTGTCATTGCCGACGATCGCCACGGCACAGGCGACCTATCCGACCCGGGCGATCACCATGGTGGTGCCGCTGCCGGCCGGCGGAACGGCCGATCTGCTGTGCCGGTTCGCCGCCGAGCGGGCGAGCGGCGTCCTCGGCCAGAACATCGTGATCGAGAACCGTCCGGGCGGCGCCGGCGGGCGCATCGGCACCGACGCAGTGATGCGCGCGGCGCCGGACGGCTACACGCTGCTGTGCGGAACCCAGCTTATCTTCAGCATCACCCATCTGGTTTTCACCAAGGCGGCGTTCGATACGCGCCCAATGGAGCCGATCAGCGTGCTCGCCACCTATCCGCTGATTATCATCGCCCGCGCCAACATGCCGGCGAACACCATGGCGGAGCTGCTGACCTACGCCCGTTCGGAGCCGGGGAAGATGACCTATGGGCATCAGGGGAAGGGCAACACCGGCCATCTGCTCGGCGAGCTCTTGATGCTCAAGGGTAACTTCAAGATGACGGAAGTCCCCTATCGCGGCAGCGCGCCCGCGATCAACGACACGCTGGCCGGGACCATCGACATCGTCCCGGACTATCTCTTGGCCAACAAGCAGAACATCGACGCCGGCAAGCTGAAGTTTATCGCGACAGCGAGCAAGGAGCGGCTCAAGGACTATCCCAAGGTTGCGACCATCGCCGAGACAATGCCCGGCGTCTTTGCGGACACCTGGATGGCGGTGGCCGCGCCTCCCGGCACGCCGAAGGACATTACCAGGAAGGTGTCGGACGCGATCCGCCAGGGCCTGCAGCAGCCCGACATGAGGGCGCGCATCCTCAAGCTCGAGGCCGATCCGCTCGGCAGCACGCCGGAGCAGATGCGCGAGATGATCCAGCGCAGCCTCGAAATCTGGGGCCCGGTGGTCTCGGCGGCGAAGATCAGCGTCGACTGACTACCGTTTCGCTGGCACGTCGTAGGTCGACATCACCTTGTCGACGAGACCATTGAACGCCGCCCAGTCGGTTTCGCGATACGAGTGGTTGCGAATGATGAACGAGGCCCCGGCGTAGAATTTCTCGTATTGAAGATGCCGGCCGGCGAACTCCGAGCCGACCATGTCCCAGGCGAGCTTGAACAGCTTCATCCGGGTGACCGAGTCGGCCTGCGGCGTGTTCCAGTAGGTCGCGAACTGCTTGGCCAGCTCCGGATCGTCCATCACCGAGATGTCGGCCGGCATCTGGAACACGCCGCCACCGCACAGCTCGCGCAATTGGTCGATGAACATGCTGTAGTTCTGCGTGCACCAGTCGAGCCCCGCATACATGATGCGGCGATTGAAGCAGGCGTAGCCTTCCGGCCAGCTCTCGAAGGCGTTGATCTGGCCGTGCACCAGGCCGCCGATGGTGGCTTCGATCGCCGACATCTTGCCGAGCGTCTCGCGCACCGCGGGCACCTGGTCGGCGCCGGTCGCGGCGGCAATCCGGCTGCACAGGCCGAGCAGCAGGCGCATCTTCGACCAGTAGCGCACGTTCGACTGGTGATTGCCGTAACAGTGGCTCGGCGTGTCGATGTAGACGTTGCGCGAGAGCAGGGCGTCGTCGTGGACGAACACCCGCTCCCACGGCACCTTGACGTTGTCGCACAGCAGCATGCTGTCGCTTTCGTCGTAGCGCCAGGCGAGCGGTGAATCAAACTCTGAGGTTAGCCCGACGGCGGCCGGTTTGCGCGACCACAGCGTCAGGCCCGGGACGTTGCAGGCGATGGCGCAGGTGATCGCCTCTTTCTTCTGGTCGGGCGCCAGCGGGATGACGTTGCCGATCCAAATTTCGTTGGCGTAGACGGCGCCCGTGGCGAGCATCTTCATGCCGGAGATGACCACGCCGTCGTCGTCCTCGCGCACCACCCGCAGCGTCGGCACCGGGATGTTCTGCTTGTGATAGAATTCGGGATTGCGGGCCGCCTGCGGCGGTACCACGGCATAGACCGCATAGGTGTCGTTGTCGCGGATGTGCTTGTAGTAGGCTAGCAGATTGTCGGCGTGGGCATGCGGCGCGACCAGCGCGTCGGGCTTCATCGCCATGCCGGTCACGAACGAGGCCACGTGATCGGGCGAGCGGCCGAACATGCCGAAGGTCAGCTCCGCGATCTTGCGATGGCCCTCCATGCGCCGCTGCAGGTCGTTCCGGGTGCGGGCTTTCAGGAAATAGATCGAGTGGCGTTTGCCGTCCTCCTCGAACGTCATGGTGTCGCGATTCGCGGGGTCGGCCTTCATGTCGTAGATCGCGGCCACGGTCTGCGCCGCGCCGCGGAACGCCGGATGGGTGGTGACGTCGTCCACCCGTTCGCCGCCGATATAGATCACGCGGCCGTCGTGCAGCGATTCCAGATGCTCTTTTCCCGTGCGCAGCATGGCCGCCAGCTCCTTTTTATTGGGTTCAGTAATCCAGCCGCTTGCGGACCAGCGCGGGGTCGGCCGACAGGTTCTTGGCATCGACGTCGATCGGCTCGAATTCGCAGCGGGCGAAGCGCGCGCGCTCGGCGAACGGGACCGTGGCGTCGATCCCGAGCTTGGCGCGGATGCCGTTCTGGCCGACACGGACGTATTCGTGTCCGCGAGCCGCAGGCATGACGAAAAGATCGCGCGACGCCTCCATGCGGGTGGCGAGCGCATACTCGACGTCGAGCGGATCGCGGATGTCGATATCGTCGTCGACCACGATCACCATGTCGAGGTCCTTGAGCGCACCGAACGAGGCCATGATGGCGTTGCGCTGCAGGCCGTCGTGGGTCGGTCCGGTCTTCTTCACCTGCACGACGGCGTGGAAGCGATGCAGGCCGCCCGCCGTCATCTCGGCGTCGGTGACGCTCGGCACCGCCGACTGCAGCACCTTCAGCAGGCTCGCCTCGAGCACGTATTTGCGCAGCATGATGGTCTCGCGGCCGTAGCCGTTGATCGCGTGGTAGATCGGCTTGTCGCGGTGCGTCACGGCGGTCACCTCGAACACCGGCGCTTGGTCCGCGGGCGCGAGATAGCCGACGAACTCGCCGAACGGGCCCTCCATCACGGTCTCATCGGTGCGCATCACTCCTTCCAGCACGATCTCGGTCTCGGCCGGCACCAGCAGGTCCTGCGACACCGCCCTGACCACCGGCAGCGCCCGCCCGCACAACCCGCCGGCGACGGCGAGCTCGTCGGCATGCTCAGGCATCTGCGAGCCCATGGTCGCCGCGGTGTAGTGCAGCGCCAAATCAGCGCCGATGCAGACGACAATCGGCAGGTTCACGCCCTGGCGCTTGGCGCGTTCGAAGGCGAGCCGCAGGTGCCGGCCGAAGTCGAGCTTGACGCCGGTGCGGTTGGGGCCGGTGAGCTGCAGGCGGTGATAGGACGCGTTGTAGGTGCCGGTGTCGGGATCCTTCACGATCACGATGCCGGCGGTGATGAAACGCCCGGCGTCGGCGGCGGTGTGGTGCAGCGCCGGCAAGAGCTTCGCCAGATCGAAGCCCTTGGTGTGGACGTGCTGCTGCGCCGGCGCCTTGTCCACCAGCACCGGAGGCTTCGGATCGCCCAGCGCCCGGCCGATGAACTCGCGGATGCCGCGGAACTCGATGCCGAAGGCGGCCTCGCAATTGGCCTGGCACGCCAGCAGGTTTCCCACCACCGGGACGTCGTGTCCGGTGACATCCGAAAACAGCAGCGCCGGCCCGCCGTCGAGCTTCTTCATGATGCCGGCGATTTCCAGGTGCGGATCGGCCGGCGCGGTATAGGCCTGCAGCCGGCCCCGCTCGGCCATCCGGTCGAGCGACGAGCGGAAACGTGTGTCCAGGACGCCGATATTCGACATGGTCGCTCTTTCCCGCGTGGCAGGGCCGTTGCATTGCATAGCAAATCCGATTGCAATGCTAACGTGAAGCGCAAGAATGGCATAGCCGACCGCCATTGCCGAAAACCCGCCAAGGGGGCGACATGAAAAAGCTGCTGCTCGCTGCCGGTGCCCTGTTGGTGCTCGCGCAGGCCGATCTCTCGCTCGCGCAGGACAAGTGGCCGAGCCGTCCGATCAAGCTGGTCGTGCCGTTCGCGGCCGGCGGCAACACCGATGCGGTCGGGCGCATCGCCGCGAATTACATGACCAAGGAGCTCGGCGTCAACGTTGTGATCGAGAACCGTGGCGGCGCCGGCGGCATCGTCGGCACCGATGCCGTCGCCAAGGCCGCGCCGGACGGCTACACCCTGTGCATCTGCAGCATCGGCTCGATCACCATCGCGCCCGCGACCGAGAAGCTGCCCTACGATCCGCTCAGCGACATCACCCCGATCAGCCTGCTCAACACCAATCCGCTGATCCTGCTGGTCAACCCGGCGGTGAAGGCGAACTCGGTCCAGGAACTGATCGCGCTGGCCAAGGCCACGCCCACCGGTCTCAATTATTCATCGAGCGGCATCGGCGGGCTGATGTACTTCTCGGCGGAACTGTTCAAGTCGAAGACCGGCGCTCAGATCACCCACGTTCCGTATCGCGGCGGCGCCCCGGCAACCGCGGCGGTCATCGCCGGCGAGGTGCAACTGGTGTTCACCAACATGTCGGACGCGGTCGGCCAGATCGAAGGCGGCAAGGTGAGGCCGCTGGCGGTGACCACCGGCAAGCGCAGCCCGGCGGCGCCCAACGTTCCGACGCTCGCCGAGCAGGGCATCGCGGGCTATCACACCGAATCCTGGAACGCGCTGTTTGCGCCGAAGGGCACGCCGCAGGCGGTGGTCGACCGCATGGCGCAGATTGCGGCCGCGATGGCGAAGGATCCGGCGGTGCAGCGGCAGATGGCCAGTTTCGGCTCGATCGCGGTGGCCAATACGCCGGCGGAATTCGGCAAGATGCTGCGCGAGGAGACCGCGCTGTGGGCCAATCTGGTCAAGCAGATCAGCGGCAAGTAGACGGTCGTTCGGCATTCCAAGCGTTCGGACTTTGTGGGGTCGACAATGATCAAGGCCAAGCGGCTCGGGCACGCCACCTTCGAGACGCCCGATCTCGACAAGCAGATCGACTATTATTGCAATGTGGTTGGTCTCGCGGTGGTCTCGCGGGAGCCCAACAAGGCCTATCTGGCTACCAACACCGGGCAACTGACGGTGGTGCTGGAGAAGGGCACGCAGCAGACCTGCACCAGGCTGGCGTTCGAGGTATCGCCGGACATGAGCACAGCCGACATGGCGAAGGCGCTGTCCACGCATGGCATCAAGAGCGAGGCGCGCAGCGACGCGCTGCCGGGCGTTACCACATCACTCACATTCACCGACAGTAAGGACACCACGATCGATCTGTTCTCGCAATGGAGCTTCATCCCCAACAACGGCCCGGTGACGACCGGCGCGGTGCCGAACAAGCTCGGGCACCTGGCCTGGGTCTGCAACGATCCGAAGGCGATCGCCGATTTCTACGTGCAGGTGCTCGGCTTCCGGGTTTCGGACTGGATCGGCGACTACTTCGGCTTCCTGCGCTGCGGCGTCGACCACCACACGGTGAACTTCATCCGTGGCCCGCAGGAGAGGATGCACCACTTCGCGTTCGAGCTGCGCGATCCGGTGCATCTGCACAACGCCTGCGACTTGCTCGGCCGCAACAAGATCGAGATCGTCTGGGGGCCGGTGCGGCACGGACCGGGCCACAACGTCGCGACCTATCACCGCAACCCGGACGACCAGATGGTCGAGTTCTTCATCGAGCTCGACCGCATGTACGACGAGGAACTCGGCTATTTCGACCCGCGTCCCTGGCACCGCGACCGGCCGCAGAAGCCAAAGGTGTGGGACCAGAACCAGCCGCGCGACGTGTGGGGCTTGCCGCCCGGTCCGAACTGGGTGCGGCAGAACAAGTAGGCGTACATTTAACAGCGACCTCCGCTGTCATGCGCGGGCTTGACCCGCGCATCCATCGTCTTCGCGAAAGATGGATTACCGGGTCTCGCCGCTTCGCGGCGGCCCGGCAATGACGACAAAATGCGAGGCGCCTAATCAAATCCCGGCAGGAACAGTTCCTCCGGCGTCACCACGCGCGGCGCCAGTCCCTGCTCGTGCAGGTATTGCCCGATCGCCGTGAGCGCCGGGCGGTTGGGCTTGAGACCGTAGGCGAAGAAGTCCTTTCCAAGGACGCGCCGCGTCTCCTCGATGTGGTCGAGCAGCCAGGGCAGCAACAGCCGCAGCGCGTCGGTGTCGTAAAGGCCATCCATCGCCAGGTCGCGCGCGTCGCAGAACGCCTTGTAGAGGCTCCTGGCGACGAACGGATGCTCGCGGTGCACGTCCTCGCGGATCACCACGGTGTGCATGATCGGGAAGATGCCGGTGCGGCGGTGATAGTCCTGCTCGACGACCTTGTAGTCGGGAAACAGCCGCGCGATGCCTGGCCAGCCCTGCTCGAACAGCGCCGGAAAATGGTTCGAGAACAGCACGTCGAGTTCGCAGGCCTTGAGCATGTCCTCGAGTGTGCCTCCGGAGGGCAGGTATTGCATGCGCACGCCCGGCGGTGGCTCGGGCGGCTTCGCTGGCGGCTGCACCGGCGCGTGCAGGCCGCCGATCCACCAGCTCATGTCGCTCTGCATCACACCGTATTCGTGCTGCAACATGCCTTTGACGAACACCACGCCGGTCGAGGTGAATTGCGCCGTCCCCGCGCGCTTGCCCTTGAGATCGGCCGGCGTGCGGATGCCGGCGCCGCTGCGCACGTAGATGCACGACTGCCGGAACATCTTGGAGAGCATCACCGGGATGCCGACGAACGGGCATTCACCGCGCGCCTTCAAGGCCGTGTAGTTGGCCAGCGACATTTCCGAGGCGTGGAATTCCTTCCGCTGCAGCATGGCCTGGAACGCCTGCTGCGGCCGCATCAGTTGCACGTTGAGATCGAGACCTTCGGCCTGAACGCGGCCGTCGATCAGCGGCCGGGTGCGGTCGTAGTCCCAGCAGGCAAGCGAGATCGAAAGATTGGCCATCGTCAGTTGGCGCCGACGATCTTGGCGCTGGCGACGACGTCCTTCCATTTCACGACGTCGGCGGCGATGCGCGCGGCGACGGCCTCGGGCGAACCGGGTTCGGGATCGACGCCCTGTATCTTCAGCGAGGCCTGAACCCCCGCGCTGTTGACCACTGCGAGCACCGTCTGGTTGAGCCTGCGGACAATGTCGGCCGGCACGCCCGCGGGAACCACGACCGCCGTCCACAGACCGGCCTCGCAACCCGGGACGCCGGCTTCGGCGGTGGTCGGGATGTCCGACAGCATCGCGTTGCGTTTGTCGCTCATGGTCGCAAACGCGCGCAACTTGCCTTCGCGAATGTGCTGCAGTGTGGGCGGAATGGTGCTGACCGACAGGTCGATGCGGCCCTGCATCAGGTCGATCATGGACTGCGCCGTGCCGCGATAGGGCACATGGGTGACGTCGATTCCCGCCTTATATTTGAACAGTTCGCCGGCGAGGTGTGCCAGCGTGCCGGTACCGGCGGAGGCGTAGCTGAGTGCGCCGGGTTTCGACTTCGCGAGCGTGACGAAATCTTTGAGCGTCGAAGCGCTCACCTGGGTCGAGCCGATCAATACGAAGGGCGAACTGCCGATCATGGCGATCGGCGTGAAGTCCTTTACCGGATCGAACGGCAGGCTGGGAGTGAGTGCGGCGCTCGCCGCGTGTGTCGTCGTGTTGGCGAGGCCGAGCGTGTAACCGTCCGGGGCGGCCTTCGCGACCGCGTCGGTGCCGATGACCGTGCTGCCGCCGACGCGGTTTTCCACCACGACCTGTTGACCGAGCCGCTCGCCCATTCTGACCGCGATGATGCGGGCGATGGTGTCGGAGCTGCTGCCTGCGCTGAACGGAACGATGAGCCGGATCGGCCGGTCGGGCCACTGCTGTGCCGCGGCATCGGTGCGTCCGCAAACGGTCGCGATCGTGATCGAAAACAGCGCCAATGCCAGTCGAAGCATGTCCGTTCTCCTCAAGGAATCTGTTCGGCCTCGCGGATGCTTTCGATCAGGGAGACCCGGAGCAGGAACTTGCGCGCCAGTTCGGGGTCTTCGGCCGATCGTCTCAGCTCATCGTGGTTGCGCCGGCGGACCGTCGGATCGCGCTCCTCCAGCAGCCGCTTGTTGCGGATGGTCTGGGCCTGGGTGTGCTTCACCGCGATATGCCGCCGTTGCCGCTCGTACCGGTCCAACTCGTTTTCGTCGGCTTCGCCTCGCAAGATTCGGGCCAGCTTGTCGGCGAGGTTGAACGCATCGTGCACGCCGCTGTTCAGTCCCATGCCGCCGATCGGGCTGTTCACGTGGGCCGAGTCGCCGGCCAGGATGCCGCGGCCGACGCGGAATTTCTTCGCCACGCGCTGGTGCACAGCATAGAGGTTGCATCCGCAGATCTGGTAATCGCCCGAGATTGGCAGAAACCCCTTGAGCCGCGCCTGCATCGCCTCCGGCCGGGTGAGCGCCGTCTCGTCCTCGTTGGGGTCGGTCGGAAAGTGGATGCGCCAGCGGTCGGGCGGCCCTTTCCAGTGGAACAGGTTTGAATATTCGACCGGATCGGAGATGTAGTTGCGCTCGGAGTAGCCGTGCTGCTTGAAGTCGTAGGCGACCTCGATGTTGAGCGTCCGCTCCGGATAGGTGAAGCCCTCGAACTCGATATCCAGATCCTTGCGGACGATGCTGCGCGCGCCTTCGGCCGCGACGATATAGCGGCCGCGGATCGTCTCTGATTCTCCGGCGGCATTGGTCACGTGCGCCAGCACGCTGTCGGCGTCCTGCTCGAAGCCGGTCAACGTCGTCGACATGCGCACCTCGATCAGCGGGTGCGCCTTCGCCATCGCGAGCGCCTCTTCGATGATCTTGATGCGCTCGCACTGGAGCACAAATGGAAATTTCGTGTCGTCCTTGATGACGGCATGATCGAACTCGGCGATCCGGGTCCCGCCCTGCCGGTCCCAATAGGCGAATTTAGGCGCGATGATGCCGCGCGGTTCCATCCGCTCGTACAGCCCGATGCGGTCGAACAGTTCGAGCGTCGCGGGATGGTTGCTGCCGGCGCGCGGCACCTGGTCGAGGAAATTGTCGTCCGACAACTGTTCGATCAGCGTGACCGCGATATCCTGCTGCGCGAGCGCGAGCGCCAGGCACAGACCGACCGGCCCGGCCCCCACCACGATCACGGGATTCGACGTCGCCATGTCAGCGACTGTTACGACGGCACTTTGCCCCCGCTCGCATCACTTCTGCGGCACGACGTCCTTCACCGCGCCGGCCCAGCCGGTGTGGGTGAGGTCGAACACCAGGCCGGTGGGGGACTTGTACTTCGCCTCGTAGAACGAGTTCGGCGAGGTCGGCCGCCCTGCGAGATATTCGCCGCCGGCGTTGACCACCTTCTTCTCGGCCGCATCGAGATCGTCGACCCACATGCCGAAGTGATAGAGGCCGAGCTTTTCCTTGTCGCCTTCCTTCTTGAGCAGCGCGACGTTGAAGATGCCGTCCGACATGTAGATGCCGCGCCGGGCGGTGCCCGCGCGCTTCATGTCGAAGGCCTCCTCGAAGAATTTCGCCGAGGCTTCCGGGTCCTCCACGATGATTGCGATGTGCCGGAGCTTTGACATGGTCGGTTCCTTTCTGTCTGTCGCGCCATGATGCGGCGAACGCGGTGCTGGTGCAATTCAAACGTTTGGGTCCTCAGTCGTAGACCGTGTCCACGTAGTGGTCGGAATCGACCACGGCCTCGATGACGGTGGGGCCTTTTGCGCCCAGCGCCTTTTTCACCGCCGCTTCGAGCGCCTCCGGGCTGCGGACGCCGACCGCCGGCACGCCGAAGTAATGCTGCGGCGGCTCGGCATACTCCTCGGCTTGCAGCTCGGTGCCGTAGAGCGGGAACTGCCGGCGGAGCTGCTTCACCTTGATCAGCGCCAGCCATTTGTCGTCGAGCACGACGATCGGCAGCGACAGGCCCATGCGCTTGGCGACCGCGACCTCGCCGCAGGTCATCTGGAAACAGCCGTCGCCCAGCAGGCAGACCACCGGCAGGTCCGGTCGCGCCAATTTAGCCGCGATCGCGCCGGGAATGCCGAAGCCCATCGACGACCAGCCGTTGGTGATGTGGAAGGTCTTCGGCGCATGCGCGGTCCATTGGCTGGCGATCTGGTGCGTGTGTGCGCCGACGTCGAACGACAGCAACCCCTCGCGCGGCAGCGCGCGCCGCACCGCATCGATCGCGGCATGCGCGGTGAAGGTCTTGCTCGCCGGACGCAGCGCTGCATGAAACGCCTGCCGATGCTCCGCCAGCACCGCCGCGGTCCAGGTGTTGGTGGCGGTGGGGAGGGCGGCGAGACGGGCCAGCGCGATGTCGAGGTCGCCGGTCACCTGATGCGCCAGCGTGACCGAAGGTGCGATATCGACCGGCTCGATATCGATCTGCAACAGCGGCACCTCGGCGATCCAGGCCTCATACTCCACCTCGATGGTGTCGTAACCCAGCCCGACGATCAGATCGGCCGAGCGCAGGAGCTTGCGCTGGATCTGCCGGCACGACCGCTCGATGCAGCCGATGGAGAGCGGGTGATCCTCGTCGATCATGCCCTTGGCCATGGTGGTGGTGGCGAACGGCAGGCTGTGCCGCTCCACCACCTGCCGCAGCAGTTCGGGCTTTGCCATGCGCATCGCCGACGAGCCGATCACGGCAATCGGCCGCTTGGCGCTGGCGATCAGCTCGCCAGCGCGTGTGAGCGCGGCCTCGGATGGAGCAGGGAGCTTGGTGAGTTCCGCCGACGCAGGCACGGTCTCCCGCGCCGGCGCCAGCGCCACATCCTCCGGCAAATCGAGGTGCACCGGCCCCATCGGCTCGCTCATGGCGATCCGGATCGCGTCACGCACGGTCTCGGCGATGTTGTCCTTCGTCAATCGCAAGGTCGCCTTGGTGATCGGCTTGAACAGCGCGTGGTGGTCGATCCACATCTGGATGCGCCGGCCGAGCTGATCGGTGTTCAGGTTGCAGGTGATGGCGATCATCGGCGAGCGGTCGAGCCAGGCGTTGCCGACGCCGGTCGCGAGATTGGTGGCGCCCGGCCCGAGCGTCGCGATGCAGAGGCCAGGGGCTTTGGTCATGCGGCCGGTGACGTCGGCGGCAAAACCCGCCGATCCTTCATGAGCCGTCAGAACGAACTCGACACCGCCCTTGCGCATCGCCTCCATCAGCGGCAGCACGTTGCCGCTCGGGATGCCGAAGCCGCGGTCGATGCCGGCTGCCTTCAGGGTGGCGACGATGAGGTCTGCGTTGTTCATGACGCCTTCTAGCGTCCGCGCGCGCCGAAATGAAGCGCCGTGGGACATGGCACGGTTGCTGGCACCGTTGCCCCTCGCGGATATAGGATAAAGCCGCACCAGAAGAGTAAGTCTCGGGAGGGTGGCATGGCGGGGCTTTTGACCGGGACGCGGGTGCTCGATCTGACCAACGTGCTCGCCGGCCCGTTCTGCTGCTACCAGCTCGCCCAGGTCGGCGCCGAGGTGATCAAGGTCGAGGTGCCGGGCACCGGCGATCTCGCCCGCCAGCTCGGCGCCGATCCGGAGCTTAATCGCCGCGGTATGGGGGCGTCGTTCCTGGCGCAGAACGCCGGCAAGCGCTCGATCACGCTCAATCTGAAACATCCCAAGGGCCGCGAGGCGTTCACCCGCCTGGTCGCCACCTCCGACGTGGTGGTGGAGAATTTCCGCCCCGGCGTCATGGAGCGGCTGGGGCTCGGCTACAACGCGCTCAAGGCCGTCAAGAACGACATCATCTATTGCGCGATCTCGGGCTTCGGCCAGGACGGTCCGCTCAAGTTCAACCCGGCCTATGACCAGATCATCCAGGGTCTCTGCGGCGTGATGAGCGTCACCGGCGACGCGCAATCCGCGCCGCTGCGGGTCGGTTATCCGGTGGCCGACACCATGGGCGGCATCACCGCGTCCTTCGCCATCGCGGCGGCGCTGTTCAAGCGCGAGCGAACGGGGGAGGGGGAGTTCATCGACGTGTCGATGCTGGAATCCTCGCTGGTCGCCATGGGCTGGGCGGTCTCAAACTGGCTGATCGCCGGCGTGCGGCCGCAGCCGATGGGCAACGAGAACATGACCGCGAGTCCTTCGGGCACGTTCCGCACCGGTAACGGGCTTCTCAACATCGCGGCGAACAAGCAGGAGCAGTTCGAGACGTTGGCCCGGCTGATCGGACGTGATGATCTCATCACGCATCCGCAGTTCGCCGGTCGCGAGGACCGCAAGAAATATCGTTTTGAGTTAAGCACCGAAATCGAAAGCGCGCTTGCCGCCAAATCCGCCAAGGAATGGTCGGCGCTGCTCAACAAGCGCGGCGTCCCGGCGGGCGAAGTGTTGGACGTCCCTTCGGTGCTCGAGCATCCGCAGATCGTCGAGCGGCAATTGCTGCGGACCTTCGATGCGGTGCCCGATGTGGACCGTCCGGTCCGCGTCGTGCGTTCGGGCTTTCGCCTCGGCAGCGGCGATCCCGGGCCGCAATCGCCGCCGCCGAAACTCGGTGCCGACACCGAGACGCTGCTGTCAGAGCTCGGCTATTCGAAACGCGACGTCGAAGACCTGGCGCGCGAGGAGGCGATATGAGCACGACGCGCACGCCAAAGACGCCCGAAGATTGGTGGTCGACCTCGATCGTCGACATGAAGCCGGGCATGATCCGGTTTCGCGGCTACGCCATCGAGGACCTGATCGGTCGCATCGGCTTCGCCGAGATGGTCTACCTGATGACGCGAGGCGAGCTGCCGCATCCGGACGCCGCCAAGCTGCTCGAAGCGGCGCTGGTGTCGGCAGTCGATCACGGCCCGCAGGCGCCCTCGATCGCCGCCGCCCGCATGGCGGTGACCTGCGGCGTCGGCATCAACAACGCCATGGCCTCGGCCATCAACATGCTCGGCGATGTGCATGGCGGCGCCGGCGAGCAGGCCGTCGCGTTCTACAACGCGATTGCCGCGCGCATGGGCGAGAAGTCCGCCGCGGGCATCCAGGATGCGGTCGCGGCCGAAATGAACGCGCTGGC
>CAMDEB010000008.1 GCA_945893085.1 Rhodoplanes serenus
CAATGCCGGCAATCCCTCCTCGGTGGCGGAGATGCGCGAGGTGCAGGCGACGGTCCGCACACTGGGCCTCGAGGCCGCCAGTGTGGAAATTCGGCGCGCCGAGGACATCGCGCCCGCCATCGAGGCGCTCAAGGGCCGCGCGGATGCACTTTATGCCTGTGTTGACGCGCTCCTCTCCGCCGAGCGGGTTCGATTCAACACCTTGGCGCTCGCCGCGCGACTGCCGACAATATTCGCTGCCCGCGAGTACGTCGCATCGGGAGGTCTGATGTCCTATGGACCGAACTACGCAGACCTGTTCCGGCGCGCCGGCGACTATGTCGACAAGATTCTGCGCGGGGCGAAGCCGGGCGATCTGCCGGTCGAGCAGCCGACCAAGTTCGAACTGGTGTTCAATCTCAAGACCGCGAAGGCGCTCGGCATCGAGATTCCCGCAACCGTGCTCGCCCGCGCCGACGAGGTGATCGAGTGAGGCGGCGCGAATTCATCGCGCTGCTCGGCGGTGCTACGGCCGCTGGATTGCCGCTTACCGCCCGCGCGCAGCAGGCGATGCGCCGTGTCGCCGTAATGATGGCAACCCGCGACACCGATCCGGAGGGCCGGGCGCGGCTGAACGCCTTCTTGCAGGGCTTTCAACAGCTCGGCTGGACTGAGGGGCGAAATGTGCGGATCGACATCCGCTGGGCGGACGGCAGCCTGGAGCGGACCCGCGAGATCGCCGCGGAGTTCGTGTCGCTCAAGCCGGACGTCATCCTGGCCAACAGCACGACCGGTGTGGCGGCAATGAAGCGCGCGACCGCGTCGATCCCGGTGGTGTTCGTGCTGGTCAATGAGCCGGTGGCGCAAGGCTTCATCGCCAGCGTGGCGCGGCCGGGCGGCAACATCACTGGCTTCACCATGGTCGACTTCTCCCTGGTCGGGAAATCGGTGGAGATGCTCAAGACCATGGCGCCGGCGATCACCCGCATCGGGCTGATGTTCAACCCCGAGACCTATCCCTATTACGATGTCTATCTGCGCGCGTTCCAGGCCGAGGCGCGACTGCCGGTCGAGGTGACGCGTGCCGCCGTGCGCTCGCCCGCGGATATCGACGCGGCGCTCGCGGCGCTCGCTGCGCAGCCCGGCGGTGGCGTCGCCCTTCCGCCCGACCCGTTCACCGTCGCTAACCGCACGATGATCCGCACAACGCTGGCACGGCATCGCCTGCCGCACATCGTCACCTTCAAAAACTTCGTATCCGAAGGCGCGCTGATGTCGTACGGCCCGGACACCGCCGACGTCTTCCGCCGCTCGGCGGATTACGTCGACCGCATCCTGAAGGGCGCGAACCCCGCCGAGCTGCCGGCGCAGGCGCCCAACCGGTTCGAGCTCGCGATCAACCTCAAGACCGCGAAGGCGCTCGGTCTCGAGGTGCCGCCCGCGCTGCTTGTCGCCGCCGATGAGGTGGTCGAATAAACGGCAGCGGCGTTTTGAGCGGTGCGGAAGCGTCGCGGCTTTGCTATAGATGCGGCCAAGCATCCAGGGAGGAAGCAACCATGCCGCACCATCAAACGCTGCTCCGCGCCGCTGCGCTGGCACTCGTCGCCGGCCTAACCGGCCTCGCCTCCCACGCGGCGCTGGCGCAGGCCAACTATCCGAACAAGCCGATCCGCCTGGTGGTCGGGTTTGCCCCCGGCGGACCCTCCGACATCATCTCCCGCGTGGTCGGCGCCAAGATCGGCGAAATCCTCGGCACCCAGGTGGTGATCGAGAACAAGACCGGCGCCGGCGGCGCCATCGCCACTGAATCGGTCGCCCGCTCGGAGCCCGACGGCTACACGCTGGTGAATGCGCCGCTGTCGACCGCGGTCAACGAGACGCTGTCGAAGATCCGCTACCAGATCGGCAAGGACATCGTCGCGGTCGCGCCGCAGGCGGAGACCGCGAACATCCTGGTCGTGCATCCCTCGCTCGGCGTGAAGAGCCTCGCCGAGTTGGTCGCGCTCGCCAAGGCGAAGCCGGGCGAGGTGCAATACGCCACCGCCGGCCGCGGTTCGGCGACACACCTCACCAGCGAACTGTTCGACATGGTGGCCGGCATCACGACGACGCCGGTGCACTACCGCGGCGGCGGTGAGACCGTGAAGGACCTGCTGTCGGGCCAGGTCAAGATGATGTTCTCCAGCATTGCGCCGGTGCAGCAGCACGTGCGGGACGGCCGGTTAATGGGGCTCGCCACGACCGGGCCGAAGCGCGATCCGGCGTTTCCCGACCTGCCGACGGTCGCCGAGCTGGGCTATCCCGGCTTCGACGTCCGGCTGTGGATGGGCATGATGGGGCCGGCGGGCATGCCGCCCGACATCATCAAGAAGCTGGAGACGGCCAACCGGCAGGCGCTGGAGTCGCCGGAGATCCAGAAGGTGCTGGCCGCCCAGGGCTTCGCGCCACTGATCGGCACCGCCGAGGACTTCGACAAGTTCTATCGCAGCGAAGTCATCAAATGGGCCAAGGTCATCAAGGAAAAGGGGATGGACAAGGACTGACCGACTGTCCAGTTTCGGTCCCCCAAGCGCTTTCGTCTAAGTGCAATCGAGTGAACGAACCTTGCTGAACCGCACCGGCTCAATGCGCGATCGCATCGCCATGTACAATGGCAATGCGCTCAAGATCGGCATGTTCGGTGCGAACTGCTCGTCCGCCCGCACCGCGACCAAGGTGCCGGAGCGCTGGTCGGCAAGCTGGCCGGACTGCCTCAAGCTCGCGCAAATGGCCGACGCCGCCGGCATCGACTTCATGCTGCCGATCGGCCGCTGGAAGGGCTACGGCGGCGACACCGACTTCCACGGCACCACGCTGGAGACCATGACCTGGGCCTCCGGGCTGCTGGCTGTGACCGAGCGCATCACCGTGTTCGGCACGGTGCACGCGCCGCTGTTCAACCCGATCATCGCGGCGAAGGAGTTCGTCACCGCCGACCACATCGGCGAGGGCCGTTTCGGGCTGAACATCGTCGCCGGCTGGAACGAGGGCGAGTTCGAGATGTTCGGCGTCAAGCAGCGCGAGCACGACACGCGCTACGAGTTCGCGCAGGAGTGGATCGACGCGGTGAAGCGCGCCTGGACCGAGCCGGAGGATTTCGACTTCGAAGGACAGTTCCTCAAGCTCAAGGGCGTGCGCGCCAAGCCGAAGCCTTACGGCGGCACGCGGCCGATCATCATGAACGCCGGATCGTCGGGCGCCGGGCAGAATTTTGCGCTGCGCAACTGCGACGCGTTCTTCACCGCGACCGGCGCGACGCGGACCTCGGTCGACGGCGCCGCGCAGAAGGTCCAGGAGGTCAAGAGCCAGGCCCGCGCGCTCGGCCGCGAGATCGATGTCTTCACCATCGGCCAGGTGATGTGCCGGCCGACCCAGGCGGAGGCGCAGGAGTATCACCAGCACGCCAACGTCGAGAACGCGGACTGGAGTGCGATCGAGCGCATGATGGCGCTGCGCAACATCACCCGCGAGAACACGCCGGCCGAGGACTACGCGATGAAGCGCAAGTATTTCGCCGCCAACGCGGTTGGCGGTTATCCGTTCGTCGGCACGCCGGATCGCGTGGCCGACGAGCTCGCGGCGTTCAGCAAGGCGGGCGTGCGCGGCATCGCCGTGTCGTTCGTTAATTACCTCGATGACCTGCCGTACTTCCGCGACGAGGTGCTACCTCGGCTCGAGCGCATGGGGCTGCGCGAGAAAAATGGCGCTCTGATTTCTTGAACGCGACGCATTTGGCTCCGCTCGCGACCAATTTCATTCTTAACGCCGCGCCTTAACGCTGTCGCTTAACGGTTGGCGCGCACGGCGATGGTTAAGTTTACGTTTTGAGTTTTACCTTACTTCCGCAAAAACTTTTCGCAAATCGTCTGCACGCGTCAATCGCCGCTATGAATGCGCCATCTGAAACCCGAGCAATAATCGGCGTTCAAGGGGGCCAAGCGTGCAGAGAAAAAATCCGATTCTGGATGAAGCGGTTCAATCGTTCCAGCGCAAGATCATGCGTTCGATCGCGGGCACCGCGTGCGTGGTGTTCGGCGCAGCCGGCGTGCTTGCCGTGCCCGACATTCTCAACGCCAGCGATCTGACCGGGACGTTTCAATCCTGGCAGTCCGAGGCCGTTCAAAAGATCGAGAGCGGGCTGAAGCTCGCGAGCGATACGGTGCAGCGCGCGCCCGCGCCCGCCAAGTCCGCTCCGGTGCGCACGCTCGACGAGCAGGTGGCTCCGGCGCCATCGTCGTCTTCGTCGTCTCCGGCTCCGACCGTTGCACCGGCGCCCGCGCCGCGACGGATCGTGCTCACCTCGGTGCCGATGCCGAAACCCGTGTTCGTGACGAACGCGGCGGTTCCCATGGACGAGATCGTTACGCCGACGATGGACCTGCTGTCGCCGAAGTTCGCGGTGACGCAGCCGCTGGTCGGCGAGAGCATTCCGACGCCGGACCTCACCGCGAAGATCGACCGCACCGAGAAGGCGCCGGTCGACGGTCCGGCATTGTCGCCCCAGGATCTCGCCGCGGTTATTCCGGACGCGATCTATCCGATGCCGAAGGCCGAGCCGGTTCCGGTCCCGAAGCCCGTCGAAGCTGCGAAGGCCGTCGAACCGCCGAAGCCGCCGACGCCGGCGGAGCGGCTTGGTCTCAAGGGGAAGGATCGCGCCAAGGCCGAGAAGTGTCTGGCCCAGGCCGTCTACTTCGAATCGCGCAACGAACCGGTGCGCGGACAGATCGCCGTCGCCCAGGTGGTGATGAACCGGGTGTTCTTACCTTATTACCCGAAGGACCCGTGTTCGGTGGTGTTCCAGAACGCGCACCGGCTGCTGGGTTGCCAGTTCACCTTCGCCTGCGACGGTCAGCCCGAGTCGATCCGCGAACACGGCGCCTGGTCGCGCGCGCAACGCATCGCCAAGCAGACGCTGGACGCCAAGGTCTGGCTGCCGGAGGTTGCCAAGGCGACGCACTATCACGCCACTTACGTCCGGCCGGCGTGGGTGCGCGAGATGAAGAAGATGGCGAAGCACGGCGTGCACGTGTTCTATCGCCCGTGGCGCTGGGGCGACGGCTCGAACGAGCCGGGCTGGGGCACGGCTACGGCTGCGCCGAAGCACACCGCTTCGCTGAAAAAGACCTAAGCGAAAGTCCAGGCCGGGCTTATTGGCCGCGCCGGGGTCCGGCGCGGCATCACTCCGCGCGGATGCCGGCCTTCTTCGCGAGCCCGGACCACAGTTCGATCTCCTTGCGGATGCGCGCGCCCAGTTCGGCCGGCGTGCTCGACGTGGCGTAGATCGCCTGCGCGGCCAACGCGCGTTTGACCTCCGGCGCGGCCATGATGTCGCTGATCTCGCGATTGAGCAGCGTGACGATCGGCGCCGGCGTTGCCGCCGGCAGCACCACCGCGAACACCAACGACGCCTCGAAACCGGGCAGGCCGGCTTCGGCCATGGTTGGCACGTCGGGCAGGTCTTCGGTGCGCTGTTCGGTGGTGGTCGCCAGCGCCCGCAGCTTGCCGCCGCGAACCAGCGCCAGGCTGGTGCCGAGAATGCCGAACTGCATGTCGATGCGGCCTTCGGTCAGGTCGATGACTGCCTGGGTCGAGCTCTTGTAGGGGATGTGATTGAGCGTGACGCCGGCCATGTGGGAGAACAGTTCGCCGGATAGATGCGCCTGGCTGGCGTTGCCGACCGAGGAGTAGCTCAGCGTCTTCGGTTTCGCCTTCGCCAGCGCGATCAGCTCGGCGACGTTCTTGGCGGGCAAGTTCGGATTGATCACCAGCACGTAGGGCGAGATGCCGACGATCGCCACCGGCGCGAAATCCTTCACCGGATCGTAGGGCAGCTTCGGATTGAGGATCGGCGCGGTGATGTGGGTGGTCGACGTGGCGAGCCCAAGCGTGTAGCCGTCGGGCGCGGCCTTGGCGACGGCGTCGGTGCCGATGCTGCCGCTCGCGCCGGCGCGATTTTCGATGATGACCGGCTGTCCAAGCCGGACGCTCAAGCGCTGGCCGATCATGCGCGCCACGGTATCCGCCGCGGCGCCGGCCGGCAGCGGGACGATGAAGCGCAGCGGGCGGTCGGGCCACTTCGCGTCGGTCGCGGCCGGTTGGGCGGACGCGGCGCCTGCGGTTGCCGCCGTCAAGGCGAGCGCCAGCGCGAAACGCATCATGAATGCCATGGGACCTCGCTTTCGGCCGCTACGCTGCATCGTCCCCGCCGGAGTGTCCAGACCGTTGACACGATGGCGCAACCTCCGTTGTGTACCGGTTCGATCCGTCGGGAGAGCGAAATGCCGTATCAGGATTTCCGTCAGTTCCTCGATGTGCTGCGCCAGCACGGTGAGGTTGTCGATGTGGACCGGCCGATCGCGATGAACGATGTCGGCAAGGCGCTGAAGCACGCCTATCAAAAGGGCCGGCCGGCGGTTCGCTTCAACGACACCGGCACGGACTTCCCGCTGGTCTGCGGCGTCTACTCCAGCCGCAAGCATGCGCTGCTCGCATTCCAGACCGACGAGAAGAGCATCCTGCAGAAGGTTCTCGACGGTCTCGACAATCCAATCGCGCCGGTGATGGCGAAGGGACCGGCGCCGTGCCACGACGTGGTCATCACCGAAGACATCGACATCAACCGCTTTCCGATTCCGACCTATAGCCCGAAGGACGGCGGCCCCTACATCACCGCGGGCATCGTGGTGTCGGAGGATCCCGAGACCGGCGTGCCGGACGTCGGGCACTACCGCTTTCAAATCCTCGGCAAGGACACGTTCTCGTTCTCGGCGCAGCCGTTCCATCGGTTCGGCAAGAACCTGACCAAGTGCCAGAAGATGGGCGTGACGCCGAAGGCGGCGCTGATCATCGGCGTCGATCCGATCATCGCCTACACCTGCCAGGTCCAGGTGCCGGACACGACCAACGACTGGGAGATCGCCGGCGGCTGGCGCGGCGCGCCGGTCGAGCTCACCCGCTGCAAATCCAACGACGTCGAGGTGCCGGCCCACTCCGAGGTGGTGATCGAGTTCGAAGTCGACATGAACAACACGGTGATGGAAGGCCCGCTCGGCGAGTACACCGGCTACTACACGCCGGCGACGCTGAAGCCGCTGGCGCGCATCACCGCCATCACCCACCGCAAGAACGCGATCTTCCAGGGCTTGCTCACCGGCAAGCCGGTGACCGAGAACCACATCCTCAAGCAGATCCCGTTCGAGGCGTCGGTCCTCAAGACCCTGAAGCGCCAGTTCCCGACCATCGAGAGCGTGTCGGTGCGCGCGTCCGCGGGCGTGTCGTTCTATGTCGTGGTGTCGATGAACCAGCGCTTCGCCGGCGAGGCGCGGCAGGTGATCCTGTCGGCGATGTCGAGCAACATCCGGCCGAAGTGGATCGTGATCGTCGATCCGGACATCGACGTTCACTCGTCGTCGGAGGTCGAATGGGCGCTGGCGTTCCGCACGCAACCGCAGAAGGACGTGATCGTCGTCGACCAGATTCCGGCGGGGCCGTCCGATCCGTCGATCGACGATCCGACCAAGCCGCGGCCGTTCCGCACCGCGTCGGCGATCGGCATCGACGCGACCAAGCCATACGGCAAGCCGTTCTCGGAGGTGGCCGACGTTCCCGGCTGGGAGGACTTCGAGATGCCGGAGTTCGACGACCGGCGCTGACTACCAGCGCCGGCGCCAGCCGCCGCGATAGCCCCAGTGCGAGCGGTATCCGTAATAGCCGAACGGCCGGTAGCTGTAATACGGGTAATAGACCGGGCCGCCGTAATACAGCGGCGGGCTGACGATCACCTCGTCATCGTCGGCCTCGACATAGCCCCGCGGCGGTGCGCGCCGGGCTGCGGCGCTGCGGGCCGGCACGCGTCCGCTCATGTCGAGCGCGGTCGCGATCGCGAAACCGTTCTTGCCCTGCCAGGCGACCTCGCACCAGCCTTCGGCGCAGTTGCTGGCGTCCACCAGGCTGCCGCCGGGAATCTTGCCGACGATCTCGTTGTTGGTGCCGGGGCCCGAACGCAGATTGACGGTGCTGGCGACATAGGCCGGCGCGGCCATCGCATATGCGGCGGAAAGCATCGCCAGCGCGCCGGCGGACATCGTAAGCCGTATCCCTGTCATGGCTTGTTCCCCATCCTGCCGTTGTCCTGTGACGCATTTTGCCTGAGTCGGCACAAGCCCTTCAACGGAATACCGCCCGATTGACTCGTTCGTTGGCCGGGACCCTAATGCTGCACGCAACCACGCACGCATTGGACAGGACATGGGAAAGTTCACGATTCAGCCGCACGGCCGGCTCCAGGAATGGATCGCGCACGAGAACGGCTATTTCCGCGACGAGGGTCTGGATTACGAATTCGCGCCCGGCCCGTCAGCCGATACGACCAAGAATGTCGATGCGTCCGGCAAGGTGACCGACCTGATGTCCGGCGCCTTCGAGTCCTACAAGCACGCCGGCGGCAACAAGGGCGTGAAGTCCGACATCTCCTGCGCGTGCCATTGGGCGGTGAACCAGGCCTCGGCGCAGAAGGTCGGAACGATGTGGGGGAAATCCTATGTCGTGACGCCGGGCGGCATCATGGTCCCGCCGGAGTCGCCGATTACCAAGCCGGAGCAGTTGGCCGGCCAGGAGATCGCCGTCGGCTATCACTCCGGCAGCCACTTCACCACGATCCAGTCACTCGAGCCGTTCCTGACCCAGGAGCAGATCAAGCTGCGGTTCGGCGGCTCGATCTGGGCGCGGGTCGATATCGGCGTCGGCCGCGACCTGCCCGCGGTCAGCGTCTGGGGCCTGTCATTCCAGGTGCTGGAGCAACTCGGATTCCGCAAGGTGCTCGACGTATCGTTCATGATCGCGTTCATGTTTCCGCCCGACGTCGACCCGGCCGATGTCGAGAAATACATGAACGGCATGAAGCGGGCGCAGATGGAGCTGGATTTCGCGCCGGAGAAGTACCGGCACTACTACCTCAACGAGATTCCGGAGCGCTATAAATCGAAGGTCGACGTGCGCCGCTTCTCGCCCGGCGAGCGCATCGTGTTCCTGCCCTACACCGAGGAGATGTACGCCAAGACCCAGGCGTGGATGCAAGAGCGCGGCATCTTCGAGGGGCAGGCGCCGGAAGTGGACTACGCGGCCTCGGTCGCCGCGTAGAACCGGGCGGCCGTTATTTCGCCCCGCGAGCAACCTGCTCCATGATCGGCCGCCAGGTTTTCTGCTCCGACTGGACGAAGGCCGTGACCTGCTCGGGCGTCATGGTGCGCACGAACGCGCCGTTGGCGGCGAACTTGGTCAGCACCTCCTTGTCCTCCAGCGCGGTGCGCAGGTCGGCGTTGACCTTGCGCACGATGTCGTCGGGCGTGCCCTTCGGCGCCAGCAGCACGTTCCAGGCGCCGACGAAGAAGCCCGGAACGGTCTCCGCAACCGTCGGCAAGGTTTCCAGGCCGGGCAGGCGCTCGGAGTTGGTCGACGCGAGTCCCTTGATCACGTTGCCCTGGATCGCGCCGGCAAGCCCCGCATAAGCGTCAAGCACCAGCGGCACGCGTCCACTCATGACGTCGCCCATCGCCTGTGCCGGGCCGCCGGCATAGGGCACCAGCTGCAGCTTGATGTCGGCGCGGACCTGCAGCATCTCCATCGTCAGATGGGTGAGCCGCCCGCGCCCGGTCGCCGCGTACGAGATTTCGCCGGGCTTCTGCTTGGCGAGCGCGATGAGCTGGGCAACCGAGGTGATGCCGGAGGCGTGCGACGCGCCGATGAAGATCGGCTGCTGCAGCACGAAGCCGATCGAGACGAAGTCGCGCGGCAATTCGATCGGCAGGTTGGCTGCGACGCCGGGAGCGCCGGGCAGCGCCAGGAAGGTCGAGGTCGCCGGCATGTAGAGCGTGTAGCCGTCGTTCGGCGAATTGGTGGCAACGCCCGCGGAGATGCCGCCGCCAGCGCCCGGATGATTAAGCGTGAGGACCTGCTGGCCCCAGATCCTGCCGAGCTTCTCGGCGAGGATGCGGCCGGTGACGTCGTTGGCGCTGCCGGCCGCCGAGTCGACGACGATGCGGACCGGCTTGGTTGGGTAGTTGGCTTGCGCGTTCGCGTCGCCGGCCGCCGCTATCGTCAGCAGCCACAGCCCTGTGATCGTCGACCAACGCCGATATGCCGTCATGTCCGCCCCCTGCCGGATCGTTCAAAGACGGCCCATCGTATCCGATCAAAACCCCTTCACAACCTCCCGCACATGCTCCACCTCGGGCGGCGATGCGAAGCAGTGGCTCGCCAGCTTGCGCCATTCCTGGAAATCAGCGGAGCCGCGGAAGTCGACGGTGTGGTTCTCCACCGTGTCCCATCGGACGAACAGGCGGAAGCGCTCCGGCTTCTCGATCGAGCGCTGCAGTGCCATGCCCTTGCAGCCCTTGGCGCGCTGGAACAGCGGTGCGGCCTTGCCGACCGCCGCCTCGAACTCGGATTCGAGGCCAGGCTTCACGTCGATCTGTGCGATTTCAAGGATCATGCGAACTCCCTGTCCGTCCATCGGAAATGCGGCGACCCGCCTCAGTTGCGGCGTCGGGGTTAAGTTTCTAGCATGGCGCCCGCCAATCGGCGCTCGCCAAAAAGCCGGCACACAGGGAGAGAACAATGACAAAGTCGCACGATGCCAAAGGAGCGCTGTCGGGGACGCCGTCGCGGCGCCGCATCATCAAGACGGGCGGGGCGATCGCGCTCGGGCTCGCGGCTCCGACGTTCCTGCGCATCGGTTCGGCGCTGGCGGCCTACCCCGAACGGGCGATCAAGATCGTGGTCGCCAACACGCCGGGCGGACCGTCCGACATCATCGCGCGCATCATCGCGGCTGAGTGGCAGCAGGTGATGGGCGGCTCGGCGTTCGTCGAGAACCGTGGCGGCGCCGGCAGCAACATCGGCTACGGCTACGCGGCGCGCGCCGAGCCCGACGGCTACACTGTGCTGCTCACCACCAGCGCCTATGTGGTCAACCCCGGCCTCTACAACAATATCCCCTACGATCCGTTCAAGGATTTCGTGCCGATCTGCGAGCCGGCGGTCAATCCGCACGTCTTCACGGTCCAGGCCAATTCACCCGCCAAGACCATGAAGGAATTCATCGAACTGGCGAAGAAGGATCAGGACAAGTTCAACATTTCGACACCGCCGATCGGCACCACCCCGCAGCTCCAGGCCGAGGTGCTGAAGCTGCGCGAAGGCCTGCAGAAGGTGGCGACGTCGGTCTACGCGGGCGGCGGCGACGCCATCAAGGCGCTGCTGTCCGGCACGGTGCAAATCTCCTCGGGCACGCTAGCGCCGGCGTTCCCGCACATGAAGGCGGGCACGTTGCGGGCGCTGGCGCAGACCGGCGCGAAGCGCTGGACCGGCCTACCCGACGTGCCGACCATGGGCGAGGCCGGCTACAAGGACTTCGTGTTCGACACCTATTGCGCGCTGGTCGCGCCGGCCAAGACGCCGCCCGAGGCTGTCGCCAAGCTGGAAAAGGTCACGCTCGACATCCTGGCGCGGCCCGACATAAGGAAGAAGCTCACCGATGCCGGCTTCGAGATCACCGCGCTGGACGGCAAGGGCCACGCCGCGCGCATCGCCCGAGAAGTTCCGATGTTCAAGCAGGTTATCGAGCAGGCGGGGATCAAGAAGCTCTAGCTTGGATGGTCGGCCGGCCCGGCTGCGTGTGAAGCGGCTGCGGCCGCCCGCGTTCCGTGTTCACCGGACGCACCTATTCTCGGAGTTTTCCACAGGCTCCCCGACCCGATATTCGCCCCACTGGACACGTGATAGTTGTAGAGCGGGTGGGGCGAGTATCCATTGGTTGCGTGGCGTGGTCGCGGCTGCGAGTCTAGCGTTATGACAGATTATTTGCTTTGGTTTGGCCGTCCCAGGGGCTGCCGCCGCAAATGATGATCGACATCTTCAATCATTTCATGCCCAAGGCGCATCTCGACCGCCTGGGCGAGCTGATCCCCGGCCATCCGGTGCTCACCGCATTTCCGCGGCTGAAGACGTTGTGGGACGTCGAGGCGCGGCTGCGCCTGCTCGACGAGTTCGGCGACACCCAGCACGTGCTATCGCTCGCCAACCCGCCGCTGGAGCTGATCGCGTCGCCCGACAAGACGCCCGAGATCGCGCGGATGGCGAACGACGCCCTCGCTGAGATCTGCCGCAAGCATCCCGATCGCTTCCCCACGTTCGTCGCCTCGCTGCCGCTGAACAACGTCGAAGCCTCGCTCGCCGAGATCGACCGCGCCATCAAGCAGCTCGGCGCGCGCGGCGTGCAACTGTTCACCAATGTCGCGGGCAAGCCGCTGTCGGCGCCCGAATACCGGCCGATCTTCGCGCGCATGGTGGCGCACGACCTGCCGGTCTGGATTCATCCGATGCGCGCCGCGCAGTTTTCCGACTACGCCAGCGAGAAGGCCTCGGAGAACGAAATCTGGTTCAGCTTCGGCTGGCCCTACGAGACCACGGCCTGCATGACGCGGCTGATTTATTCGGGAATCTTCGACGAGCTGCCGGCGCTGAAGATCGTCAGCCATCACATGGGCGGCATGATCCCGTACTTCCACGGCAAGATTAATCTCGGCTTCCGGCAGATATTCTTCGGCACGCCGGAGAAAAATCCGGCGGCGGAGGAGGCCGGGCTGAGGCGCCGGCCGGTCGACTACTACAAGATGCTCTACGCCGACACTGCGCTCGGCGAAGCGGCGCCGACGCGCTGTGGCCAGGCCTTCTTCGGCACCGGGCATTGCCTGTTCGCGACGGATGCGCCGTTCGATTCCGAGCAGGGGCGAGGGCTGATGCGGAACACCATCGCGGCGGTCGAGGCGCTGGAGGTTTCGAAGGCGGAAAAGGATGCGATCTTCGCGGGGAATGCGAGGAAGCTGTTGAGGCTGTGACTTTTGTGTCCCGCACGCGGTGCAGCGCGTAGCGCTGCGCCGCAGATGCGGGACCCCGGTTGCGAGGACGAAAGCTGGGTCCCGGGTCTGCAGCGCATCACTTCGTGCTGCGCTACGCCCTGGACACGAGTGGAGAGAACAGAAAATGCGAACCGAAAACATCCGCGTGAAGCTTCGCGACGGCGAGATGGGCGCCTACATCGCCTATCCCGACAAGACGCCGGTCGGCGCGGTCATCGCCATCATGGAGATCTGGGGCGTCAACGACACCATGCGCCACCACGCGCACGAGTTTGCCGAGGCCGGGTTCATTTGTCTCGTGCCCGACCTGTTCTGGCGCCAGGAGCCGGGCGTCGAACTGTCCGACAAGAATCCCGCCGATATCCCGAAGGCGTTCGATCTGTATTACGAGTTCGACTACGACCTCGGCGTGCGCGACATGGAGGGCACCTGGCATTTCCTGCAAAAGCTGCCGGGTTGCAACGGCAAGGTCGGCGCGGTCGGCTACTGCCTCGGCGGCAAGCTCTGCTACCTGATGTGCTGCCGCACCGACATCGACTGCGCGGTCGCCTATTACGGCACCTACATCGAGCACCGCATCAAGGAGGTGAAGAACCTGCACCGGCCGTTCGTGCTGCACATGGCGATGAAGGATCGCTGGGTGCAGGCCGAGGTCAACGACATGCTGGAGCGAAGGCTGTCGCCCAATCCGCTGGTGACGATCCACAAGTATCCCGGCGCCGACCACGCGTTCGCGCGCCACGGCGGCCGGACGTACAGCAAGCCCGAGGCCGACCGGGCGCTCGGGCTCACCGTCGATTTCCTCAAGCAGCATCTGGCCTGAGACCGGCGCCGCCGGTCGGGACTAGCGCTTCGCCATCGTCCCCTTGGCGGCGCAGGGCATGCCGGTCACCCGCTCGTCGCGCAGCACGCCGGCCATCGCCTCGCGGGTGTGCGGGCGAATATCGGCAAGATTGAGATAGCCGTTGCGGTAGGTCTCGCGCACCAGCCGGTCGATGCGGATGTCCTCCGAGGTCGACCAGGCTTTGTGGATGTAGGGCCGCGCGCTTTCGCCCCAGGACGCGGGATAGCCGCTGGTCTGCACCGAGCGGTGGTACCAGTATTCGGAGAGCGCGGAGGCGAGCCGCTTGCGGCCCTCTTCGGTGCAGAAGCTCGACCACGGCTGGGTGAGCGCTTTGAGCGCGCCCTCGCGCTGGGACCCGCGCGCGCTCTCGATGTGATGCTCGTTTGCCATCCAGGGGTCCTGACCTCGCAGCGTCGCCTCGTTGACGACCGGCGCGCGCGGCGGCGCGGCAATCTTCTGCGGCGCAGGCTGCCCGACGAAAAGCCACGCCCACATGATGCTGGCGAGCACCATGCCGCCGAGCAGAAACAGGATTGCTCGTTTCACGGCCGCCGGCTCTGCGCCTGTCGCCCAGCGGCGCAGGGCGAGGATGCGTCGCCGTGCGAGGCGGCGATGGTCGCCACCCAGAGCTGGGTGCCGGAGGGGAAGTCGTCCTTGCTAACGCCGCCGGCCTCGAACGCGGCCTTGATCGCCTCGCGCACGCGGATGTCCATCGGCGTCGAGAACGTCTCCGCGCCGGCCGCGGCCTTGTCGCCGCCGCTGCACATGAAGCCGAAGCAGCCCATCTTGCCGGTTATCGCCATGATGTAGGTCGACGCCGCGACGACGAACGCGGCCTTGATCGCCTTGTCGCAGGGCGACAGCGCGTAGGCGTTCGCGGCCTGGAGCGCGGTCAGCCGGAGCTGGTTGCGGCCGGCGTCGGCGTCGCCCTGCGAGGTCTTGGAATTCTCCCAGTCCTTGCGCGCGCCCTGCTTGACGCTCTGCTCGAAGGTCGGGACGCGCGCGTCCGGCTGCATCGGCGCGACGCGGACGGCCATGACGGGGAAGCCCTTCGACGCCCAAGATCCCTTCGACGCCCAGGAAATGCCGACGAAGGCGAGCCCGAACAGCGCGGCGGCGAGAAGTGCGAAGCGCACGTTGCTCATGACAGTCCCCGGAGAATGCCTGGCGTAACACCAACGTCGTTAAAACCGCGCTAGCGGCGCCATGCGGCGGCAATCTCGATACCGGTCGTCGTAACTGCGGGGTTAATCGCGGGACAAAAAGTTTAGCGATGTGGCCGCTCCGTCCGGCGATGCGCTAGCATGACGGGATGATCACGACCGCCACTGTGACACTGGCGACCGGCAACGGCCGCGGCTTCGACGGCCATATGGCCCGGCGCCCGACCGGCAAGGCGCCCGGCATCGTCGTGCTGTCGGAGATGTTCGGGCTCAACGATCCGATGCGGGAGGTGGCCGACGGCTACGCCCGCCGCGGCTTCGCGGTCATCGTGCCGAACCTGTTCTGGCGCTCCGAGAACAGCCAGGGTCTTGCCTATGATGGCCCGGAGCGAGAGATCGCCACCGCGCGCCTCGAGGCGTTCGATCGCGACGTGGGCGGCGACGACATCCGCACCGCGGTCGATTGGCTGCGCAGCCAACCGTTCTCGACCGGCAAGGTCGGCGCCTTGGGTTTTTGCGCCGGCGGCACCATGGCCTTCGTCGCGGCGGCGCGGGCGGGAGTCGATGCGGCGGCGTCGCTCTATGGCGTCGGCATTTCGGATCATCTCGGCGAGATCGATGCCGTGCGATGTCCGATGCAGATTCATTACGCGTCGAACGATCGCTTTGTCCCGCGCAGCGAGATGGACACGGTCGCAAATGGCGTGCGCGGCCACCCCACCATCGAGGTGTACTTTTATGCCGCGGGGCATTCGTTCGCCAATCCGGTGCGGCCGAACTATGATGCCGAGGCGGCCAAGCTCGCTTGGTCCCGCATCGACGGCATGCTCGAAGCCATGCGATGATCCGACAACATGCGGGGGCGACCATGAAAGTCATTGCGGCGGCGTTTTCCATCCTGATAGCCATGAATGCGGTGGCGCAGGCCGAAACCCTCAAGCTCGCGGTCGGCCAGCGCGGCACCTGGGACACCTCGGTTGCTGAGATCGGCCAGCGCGGCGGCATTTTCAAAAAGCATGGGCTCGACCTCGAGATCCTCTATACGCAAGGCGGCGGCGAGACCCAGCAGGCGGTGATTTCCGGCAGCGTCGATATCGGCGTGGCAGCCGGGATGATGGGCGTGCTCAGCGCGTTCTCGAAGGGCGCGCCGGTTCGCATCATCGGCTCGGAGATGACCGGCGCCGCGGAAATGTTCTTCTACGTTCCGGCCAACTCGCCGATCAAATCGCTCAAGGACATCGGCACCGGGACCATCGCCTATTCGACCAACGGCTCGTCCACGCACGGCGTCGTCACCGCTTTCATCAAGCAGTACGATCTGAAGGCGAAGCCGGTGGCGACTGGCGCGCAGGCGGCGACGCTCACCGCGGTGATGTCCCGGCAGATCGACGTCGGCTGGTCGGCACCGCCGTTCGGCCTCGACCAGATCGAGCGCGGCGATATCCGCATCATCGCCATCGGCAACGACGCCACGGTGTTCAAGGGCCAGACGGTCCGCCTGGTGATCACCAACGCGCAGGCGCTGGCGTCGCGCAAGGACGCCATCGCCCGGTTCATGCGGGCCTATCGCGAAACCGTCGACTGGATGTACGCCGACACCGGCGCGCTCAAGGCCTACGGCGAGTTCATGCAGATTCCGGAGGCCAAGACGAAGCTGGCGCGCGACCGGTTCTTCCCGAAGGAGGCGCTCAATCCGGACCGTGTCGTCGGTCTCGATGTCATTGTGCAGGATGCGGTGGCGTTGAAATACACCGCGGCGCCGTTGAGCAAGGAGCAACTCGCCGAGCTGATCCAGATTCCGCCGCGGTGAACCGTTACTTCAACCGCGCCAGCAGGCGCTCGATGTGCTTGGTGGCTTCCTCGACCGCGTGCGCGTCGTAGGACGGCCGGCCCGACGTGAAGAACCCGTGCCCGGCGCCGGGGTACAGATGGACTTCGACGTTGCCGTTGGCCTTCGCGGCGGCGGCAACGGCGTCGATCTCCGCGCGCGGGATGTGCTCATCGTTCAGCCCGTAATGCAGTTGCAGCGGGCAGGACACCTTGGCCATCTCGTCGAGGTGTTTGGCGATCCCCAATGCGTAGAGCGCGACCGCCGCGTCGACCTTCACCCGCGATGCGGAGAGGAACGCCGTGCGCCCGCCCATGCAGAAGCCGATCGCCGCAACTTTTCCGGTGCAGAACGGCGAAGCGCGCAGCCATTTCACTGCCGTCGCCACGTCGGCTGCGGCCTGGTCGAAGCTGAAGGCGTCCAGCCGCTTCCAGGCGATGTCGGCCTGGTCGAACGGCACCACGCCGGTGAATTCCGATCGCCAGAACAGGTTCGGCACCAGCGCGCACCAGCCCTTGCGGGCGTAGTCGTCCGCCATCTGGGTCTTCGACGGCGCGACGCCCCACATCTCGCTCAGGATCACCAGGCCGGGGCCGGCGACGCCCTCCGGCCGGGCCAGATAGCCGTCGAAGGTGCGCGATCCTTCCGCCGCCAGATCGGGGGTTTCGGTGTGGATCAACGGAAGTTCTCCATTTGGCGCACGATCCTAGCATCACGTAGCGCACGGGACGTGGATAAGCTACCGGGCCGTGATCACCGTTGCTTCGCTGCAATCGGCAGCCTTCAGCGCACGACGTAGGGTGAGAAGGTGTGCGCCATGACAATCGTCACGACGTAATAGAGCCAATGCACACCGTAGGAATAGAGAAAGCCGTTACGCACCCGCAGTATCAGGTAGGGAAACAACAGGCCAAATGCCGTCGCCGCGGCGACAAATCGCAGAACGTAGCCAAATGGCACTCCGCCGAAGGCGAGCAGCAGGTGCGATGCCCCGAATAGCAGCGCGCAGCCGATCGACATGGTGCGAATCGAGACGCGATGCGCAGATAGCGCAAAGACGGTCGCGGCGATGAGAAGCTGCTGGAACAGGATTTCAATGGACTTCGGCAGGAAGTACCAGGGCGTGACCCGCATCAACTCCGGCGGCGACCAGGTTTCAGTCCAGACAATTTTTGGAAGCGCGGGCACGGCGTAGACCGCAAACAGCGCCAAAGCGCCGATGCCGGTCCATATAAACCCATGAGCCGGGATGGAGTTCTCGTGCGGAATCCAGCCACGATAAAGAGATCTGAATGCCGTGACCGCGATCGCGATCCAGGCGGCGTAATAGAGCCCAATTACCGTCGGCGCGGCATTGTAGCTCAACGGCTCCGTCAGCAGCGGCAGAGCGAAGTAGTATCCTGCGTCAGCCGCGAGCCATGCGGCGCCGATCAGCCCGAGCGTCGTGGCGAGACTGCGCGTCTGCGGCTCGACGTGGTGCGCACCAGGAATGTCCGAATACCATCGCCCCCAGAGACCCATGTTGTGCAACTATCCGGACAGCCGTCCATGCGCCTTGAGGCACATCAATAGCGGACCCCAGCGATGCAGGAACCAAAAATTTGGCGTCCGGCGAACTCATCGAGCGAAACGGCGATTCCGATAGGGTTGTTGGCCGGTGCGCTTGCCATTCAGGCCGCGGTCCTGCTCGCCATGGGTCAGCCGCCAATCTGCACCTGCGGTGCGGTCAAGCTGTGGCACGGCCTCGCCAGCAGTCCCGAGACATCCCAGCACCTGACCGACTGGTACACGTTCTCGCACGTGATCCACGGCGTCGTGTTCTACTGGCTCCTGGGATGGGCCGTGCCTCGCGCCTCGCCGCTGCAGCGGTTCGTGCTGGCCTTGGCGCTGGAGGTCGGCTGGGAAGTCCTGGAGAACACGCCGTTCATCATCGAGCGCTATCGTCAGTCGGCGCTGGCGCAGGGCTATGTCGGAGACAGCGTGGTCAATTCGCTGTTCGACACGCTGGCGATGGCGGCCGGCTATCTGCTGGCCTGGGCGCTTCCAGCCAGGACAACGATCGTGATCGTCGTGGTCATGGAACTCGGCGTTCTATATGCGATCCGCGACAATCTTATGCTGAACATCGTCCAGCTGATCTCTCCGAGCGAGATCTTGTCGCGGTGGCAGTCCGGACGCTGATGACGCGCTACTCCGCCGCCACCGCCGGCTCGGCGTCGATGAAGCCGCCCGACTGCCGCTTCCACAGCGCGGCGTAGTGGCCGCCGTGCGCCAGCAGCTCGTGGTGGGTGCCGTGCTCGACGATGTGGCCGCGGTCGAGCACCACCAGGCGGTCCATGCGGGCGATGGTCGAGAGCCGGTGGGCGATGGCGATCACGGTCTTGCCTTCCATCAGCGTGCCGAGGCTCGACTGGATCGCCGCCTCCACTTCGCTGTCCAGCGCCGAGGTCGCCTCGTCGAGCACCAGGATCGGCGCGTTCTTGAGGATGACGCGGGCGATGGCGACGCGCTGGCGCTGGCCGCCGGAGAGCTTCACGCCGCGCTCGCCGACCTGGGCGTCGTAGCCGCGCCGGCCGCGCCAGTCCTCGAGGCCGAGGATGAACTCCTCGGCATGAGCGAGCCGCGCCGCGGCCACGATCTCGGCTTCGCTGGCGCTCGGCC
Source organism: Rhodoplanes serenus (assembly GCA_945893085.1). Classification (GTDB taxonomy): domain Bacteria; phylum Pseudomonadota; class Alphaproteobacteria; order Rhizobiales; family Xanthobacteraceae; genus Z2-YC6860. The sequence continues at coordinate 19,432 of CAMDEB010000008.1, forward strand.
GGCCGTAGGCGATGTTGTCGCGGATCGAGCGGTGCAGCAACGACGTGTCCTGCGTCACCATCGAGATTTGCGCTCGCAGGGATTCCTGCGTCATCTGCGCGATGTTCTGGCCGTCGATCAGGATGCGGCCGCCCTCCAGGTCGAAGAACCGCAGCAGCAGATTGACCACGGTCGACTTGCCGGCTCCCGAGCGGCCGACCAGGCCGATCTTCTCGCCGGGTCTAACGTTGAGCGTGAAGCCGTCGAGCACAGCATAAGGGTGCAGACGCCCGTCTTCGCGGGCTGATGTCGCGCGGCCATAGCCGAAGCGTACGTCGTCGAACACGATCGCACCTGCGCGCACGTCGAGCGGTTGCGCGCCGGCCTGATCGACCAGCCGCAGCGGCTGGGCGATCGACATCATGCCCTCCTGCACCACGCCGATCTCTTCGAAGATCTCGGTGACCGAGAACGCGATCCAGCGCGACATGTTGGTGAGCTGGAAGGTCAGCGGCAGCACCATGGCGATGGCGCCGACCTCGACCTTGCCGTGGCGCCACAGCACCAGCGCGAGCGCCCCTGAGCCGGCGACCAGCACGGCGTTGAGCACGGCGAGGATGGTGCCGAACGCGGTGATCAGCCGCTGCCCGGCGAGGAAGCGGCCGGTGTGATGCTCGATCGCATCGCGCACATAGTCGTCCTCGTCGCGCGGCCGCGCGAACAGCTTCACGGTCAAAATGTTGGTGTAGCTGTCGACGATCCGCCCCATCAGCAGCGAGCGCGCCTCGGAGGTCAGCTTCGAGCGGTCGCGCATGCGCGGCACGAAATAGACCAGCAGTGCGACGTAGCCCACGAACCACAACAGGACCGGGGTCGCGAGCCACAGATCGGCCGCGGCCATCATCAAAATAGCGGTGACGCCGTAGACGACGATGTACCAGACCGCGGTCACCGAGGAGACCAGGCTCTCGCGCACCGCCGGTCCGGTCTGCATCACGCGGTTGGAGATACGCCCGGCGAAATCGTTCTGGAAGAACGCCCAGCTCTGGCGCACCACGTGCCAGTGGCTCTGCCAGCGGATCAGATTGCTGAACGGACCGGCGAGTGCCTGGTTGGTGATGAGATAGCGCGCCAGCACGATGCCGGGCCGCGCGACCAGCACGATCAGCGCCATGCCGACCAGCCACGGCCAGGTGTCGGCGAGGAAACGGTCCGGCGGAATGGTGGTCACCAGCGTGACGACCTTGCCCATGAACCACGGCACCGCGGTGTCGAGCAGGGCGACGAACAGCTCGATCACGAACAGGGTCAGGAACAACCCCTTGGCCTGGCGCGCGAAGTGCCAGTAGAACCCGAGCAGGCCAGCCGGCGGCTCGGGCCGCTCCGGCGTGTGCGTCGGGTTCAGGGCCTTTTCGAAAAATCGCAGCATCAACCGGTCCAAATCATCAAGGCCGCAGCCTGCGGCACAGCAAAGCCATCAGGATCAGGGAATCATGATCGCGGCGGGATGATCGCATTTAGCGGGCGTTCGTGACCAGACCGTGGCGGCGGCTTATGAGTGGCCCCGGCGCCACGAAATGACAACGGTCAAGGCCGCACGGCCCCGGATCCTCTACCATTTTCAGGCGCTTATTTCGCGGCCCTGTTGGGTACACGTCTGACCGCAGGGACGGCAGGTAGCGATCGAGTTCGGGAGAAGGCGGCCGAGATTATCGCCCGCCTCTGAGCGAGGCCATTGCCTGCGCGCGAACCGAAGATGGCCTCTTGTCGGATAATCCGTGCTTGCGTAGGATTTCCGGAGCTGCCTTGTTGCGGGACTGGCCGAACTCACCGCGGGGGTAACGGGCAGCAGCCGTGCCATCGGCGGGCGCCGTAATTCTTAAATCGGCGCGATCTTTTTGGCGCTCAAACATTCATCTGACGCAAGCTTGCGCGTCGCCTCTGGCGGCGGGCATTGCTAATCGCGCCACCTGCCGGGGGATATTTGATATGGCCAAGAACACGCTGCCCAAAGTCAAGCCGCCTAAGGATAAGCCCAATCCGAAGCACGACGCGACCATCACCGGCACAGCGACAGGGGCTGCTACTGAAGATGACGACTTGACGGCGAATGGCTTGTTGACAGTTTCCGATCCAGACAAGAAAGAGAATATTTTCCAAGACCCTTCGCCGGAAAGCCTGATTGGCGTCTATGGCAGTTTCACGTTTAACGCGATCACGGGTGCGTGGGGATATACGCTCAATAATGGCGCGCTCAACGTTCAAGCGCTCGCAGTCGGCGTCGCGGTGCATGACACTCTGACAGTGGCCTCGCTTGACGGCAGCGCCAGCAAGGTCATCGATGTCACGGTTGTTGGGAAGAACGACGCGCCAATAATTGAGGGGGGAGATAATCCACTCCTCTTCACCAAGGTGGAGGATGAGTTCCCATCTTTCGTGAAGTTCCAGGCGATTGCGACCGACGTGGACCTCACGGACACGTTGTCGTGGTCCATCGATGGCGGCACCTTGGTCAATGCCGACTTCCGGTTCTTCGTCGATGAGCTGAAAATCACCAAGACGATTAACGGCACACCCACCGTCATCGTCCATGACACGTTCAGCGACCACCTTTCGCCTGGATTTGCTGATGGCCCCAATGGCAGCAAGGTTTTCTGGGGCTCGGATGGGAGCACTGGCGAGGGGGCCGGGCGCGTGACCCTCATTGGGCCAATGGCCCTGGAGCCGACGCCGGACGCCGGTACGGGCGTCCTGGCCGCCCGCGCGGGTGAGACGCTGCTCACCAATATCGATCCCGCCACCGACTTCGGGCTGAAGGACGGCGTGAGGGATGGCGCGGACTTTGTGGTCGAGGCGCGCTTCGATCTGGTCCTGCCCGACGACGTGGGTGAGCGGTTCGGCTTACGGCTAAATGACCGCGACGGCGCGGCTCCCGGCAACGATCAGATAGCGATAATCCTGGAGCGTTCCGCAGATGCCGGCAACCCGGTCAAGGTGATGTTGCGCGACACGGATTTCACGGCGAACACCAGCACGACACTCGAACAGATCGCGCTCAACGCGCTGCCGGGAGACGATCAGATCGTGTTTCGGTTGTCGCACGACCACGACGAGCGTGGCGTGGTGCACGCGCAATTCGAGCTGTGGGACAACGGCAGCCTGAGGTCCACGACCGATTTCAACATGACCGGCCAAATCTTCAATGGCGAAAACTGGACGCGCGCCTCGATCTTCGCCGCGTCGCCGGTCGAGACGGTTTCAAACTTTGCCGGCACCTACACCCGTCTCACCGTCGATCAGGATGGCAATGTGATGGGCTCGGTTCGCAACGGCAGGCCGGAGGTTCAGGCGCTGGCGGCGGGCGAAACGGTGACCGAGAACTACACCTTGCGTGTCTCCGACGGTCACGGCGGCACCGACACGCAGATCATTTCGATAACAGTCGTCGGGGTCGATGAGCCGTCAATGCTCCTGGTATGAGCACAACGCTCAGTGCCGCTTCAGTGTATAGATCACGTTGTTCAGCGCCGTCATCGCGGTGTTGCGGTCGCGGAAGTGATACGAAAACTGCCCGCCGGTGCAGCGCAGGTCGACGCCGGGAATTTCTCCTTTTTTGAAACCCAAACGCTGCGCGGCTGCGGTGGGATTGGGCTCGGGCAGATTGCCCTGGAAGATCGCATCAGCCTCGTAGTCGGTCGGCTCGTATGCGGCGCGCCTGCAGGCGATGGCGCGGTTGCGCGAGACCACCTCCTTCGGCGTGAAGGTGATGAGCAGCTTGAGTTGCCGCTTGCCCTCGGCGGCCAGCGCCGCGCGCTGGCTCGCCCCGGCCCAGGGCGCGGGTTGGGCTTCGACGATCTCCCAGGTGCCGAGCAGCGACATCTCGGCGGGCGCGCCGGTCGCGGTGGCCGCGACAGACGCGAATGCCGCGGCGATCAGGAGGCGCGTTCGCATTGCGGGCCTTTCGCCATCTGTTGCGTGATGGCCGCGCGCAGGCAGGCGGGGCAAACGCAATCCTCGGCCGCCGACGCCGGAAGCGGAATCGCGCGCGGCTCGTCGGCGCACCAGCAACCGCCGGCGCGTCCGCCGCTGCCGCAATCGAACGCCGCGCCGCAACGCGCACAGGCCAGGCTTCGGATGCGGACCATCGTTGTCATACCTAGTGCCGCACCACCACCTTGGCGCCGACCTTCACCCGATCGTAGAGGTCGGCGACGTCGTCGTTCACCAGCCGGAAGCAGCCGGAGGAGACCGCGTGTCCGATGGTCTCCGGCGCATTGGTGCCGTGGATGCGGTACACGGTGCTGCCGAGATACATCGCGCGTGCGCCGAGCGGATTGCCCGGTCCGCCCGCCATCCAGCGTGGCAGATAGGGCTGGCGCTCGATCATCTCCGGCGGTGGCGTCCAGTCCGGCCACTCCGCCTTGCGGGTGATCTTCAGGATGCCGGTCCAGGTGAATCCGTCGCGGCCGACACCGATGCCGTAGCGCATTGCATTGGTGGGGGACTGGATCAGAAAGAGGAAACGCTCAGAGGTATCGACGATCAACGTGCCCGCCGTCTCCTGCGAGCGGTGGAACACCGGCTGCCGCCGGAATTCGTAGGGCACGGCGTCGGCCGAGCCCTGGTCCTGGCCGGGATCGACGTCCTGCACGGTCGGCTCGGGCACGCGCTCGAGCGGCCGGAAGAACTGCGCCGGCGCCGGCGACACGCCGAACGGCATCAGCAGGCCGGCGGCGAGCGCCCAGCGGCGCGACACATTTCGAACCGACGTCATTCGCCTGCCTTCCGGGCTCCGGTATCCGGGACTATGTTAAGGGATAAGTCCGCCGATTTCAGCCATAGAGCCATCGAGGAACATGCCGATGATCGACCTGTACTACTGGACCACGCCGAACGGCCACAAGGTGACGATTTTCCTGGAGGAGACCGGTACGCCCTACAAGGTCATCCCGATCAACATCGGCAAGGGCGAGCAGTTTAAGGCCGACTTCCTGGCGGTGTCGCCGAACAACCGCATTCCGGCCTTGGTCGATCACGAGCCGCCCGGCGGCGGCAAGCCGATCGCGGTGATGGAGTCCGGCGCGATGCTGGTCTATCTCGGCGAGAAGATCGGCAAGTTCCTGCCGACCGCGCCGCGCGAGCGCGCCGACGTCATGCAATGGCTGTTCTGGCAGATGGGCGGGCTCGGTCCGATGTCCGGACAGAACAATCATTTCAGCCGCTACGCGGTGGACAAGCTGCCCTACGCGATCGAGCGCTACAACAAAGAGGTCAACCGGCTCTACGGCGTGATGGACCGCCGGCTGGCCGATCGCCCGTTCCTGGCCGGCGACTATTCCATCGCCGACATGGCGAGCTATCCGTGGGTCGTGCCGCACGAGAACCAGGGCCAGAAGATCGGCGACTTCCCGCACCTCAAGCGCTGGCTCGAGACGATCGCGGCGCGGCCCGCGGTGGTGCGCGCCTACGATCTGGTGAAGAAGGTCAATCCGGGCCACGGCGGCGTCCGCACCGCCGAAGAGCGCGCCATTCTGTTCGGCCAGACCGCGGAGTCGGTGGCAAAGGCTGCGGAAGCGGCGAAGGCGACCGCCTGACCGTGCGCCTCTGAATAACGATCCGGGCCGCCCTCGCGGGCGGCCCGGATTTACAGCTGACAACCGGATCGGAACTTAGATACCGACTCGCAAATGATGGCAATAGCGCTCGATGTTGCCGGCGAGCCATTGTTCGTAGTTCGCCCAGCTCGCGTATTTGGGCATCTTGATTTCCTTCATCGCCGTCTCGTAGCACTTGCCCTCCGCAACGGCCTTCTTCACCTCGGCGGAGAGCTCCTGCATGTAGGTCAGCACGGCGCGTGCATCATCCTTGGTGCCGAGCCGGTCGCCGGGGCCGGGATGACCGGGGATCATGCGGTCCCACTCCAACGCCAGCACCTTCTTGATCGACTCCTCCCATTCATCCGGCCATGAATCCGGCATGTTGCGCCATTGCAGGGCCTGGACCGGGATGAAGTCGACCGCAAAGATAATCTTCTCCTTTGGCAGCCTCATCACAAGAGTATTGTCGGAGTGGTTGCGCCCGACATGGATGAGCTCGAGCGTGGTGCCGCCGAGGGTGATCGTCCGCTTCTTGTCGACGGTCTGATCGGGGATGACGACCTCGTCACGTTTCAATTCGAGCAGGCGCTCCTTGGCGCGCTTGTGCGCGATGAACTTGGCGCCCAGGTCCTTGAACGGCTTGCCGCCGGCGATGTGATCGAAGTGATGATGGCTGTAGATGACGTACTTGACCGGCTGGTCGGTGACCTTCTTGATCTCGGCGATGTAGGTCGTAACGGCTTGCGGGCGAGCCAGCCCGATGGGATCGGTCGCGATCACGCCCTTGGGCGTGACGATGAACATCGATAGATGTCCGCCGTAACGGAAGATGTAAACGTTGTCGGTGCCCTCGACTTTCGTGGTCGCGAACGCCGGCCGCGCCGGGGCGGCCGGGGCCGCAGAAGGCTGCGGTGCGGTCTGCGAATACACCGGCATGCTCCATGCCGTTGCGCTCAGTGCGCCGCATGCGAGTGCGAAAAGAAACCGTGACATGGGTCGCCCCTCCTTAAGACGTTTCGTTGCGGCTCAGGACCATGGGCGTCATGTAACATTGTTGCGTCTGCCGCCCCCGATGCGAGCAGACATACCAACACGAGCCGGCGGGCATTATTCCGTCGCGGACCGTCTATCGCGGCCGGCTATTGGTCGTCGCCGATGAATCCCGCGATTTTCCAGCCGCTGCCGTCCTTGAGGTAGCAGATCTGGTCGTTGCCGAGCGGGCTGAGCGCCTCGACCGGCACGAAACCGGTCTTGCCGGAGGGCGTCACCACGCGAAGCATGGGCGCCGGCAGGTTGGCGGCGCTTTCGTCCTGCACCACCCAGACGAAATGCAGGCCAAGCTTCTCGATCACCGGTGCGTTGGGTTGCGGGGCCGCGCGGACCTCGAGATTGGGCTGGATCGGATAGCCCCAATCCGACTCCTCCGTGCCGGTCGCCTTGGCCAGGTCGTCGAGCTCCTTGGCGTCGAAGTCGGGTTCGGCCGGCGCGCAGATCACGCCGGTGCGCTGCGGAAACGGCATGCCGGTCGGTTCGGACGCAAAACCGGCCAGCGCCTCCCAGCCGGAGCCGTCCTTGGCGGCGAGCGATATCGCGGCGGCCAGGTTGTCGATGCCGGGCTTGCGCTTGTCGGCCCGGTCGCCCTTTTCGCCCTGCCAAAAAAATCCCTGCGCCACGACCAGGCGGGCGAGCGCGGCGCGATCCTTGCGCGCGGCGATGTCGGCGAGCTGCTTGCGGAACGCCTCGAAGCTCGGATCGCTCACCGCGGCTGGCTCGCGGACCGCGATCGGCTTGTAGGGCTTCGGCGCGACCTGTTGCTGTTGTGGCGCGGGGACCGAAGGTTGCGGACCGCGCACAGGCGGCTGCGGCTGTGCCGGGCGCGGCGGTTGGCCTTGCGCCTGGCCCGGCGCCGGCACCGCAGCGGCGGCGATCAGCAGCGCGAGGGCCGCGAGCGACAAGGAACAATGACGGCGCATCGGAGGTCTCCCTGGTTCGATGCGAAACGCATGAGTCGGAGCTAATGACGCAATTGCGACGGCCTTGCGGCGATCAATCGCCGCCGCCGATGAAGCCTGCGATGTGCCAGCGGCCGATAGTGTCCTTGCCGTAGCAAAGCCGTTCGGCGTAGAGCGACGTCAGCGCGTCAGGTGCGACGAAGCCGATCTTGCCGGCCGGCGTCGCCACCCGCACCCAGACGTTGCGAAAGGCGTCGCGCTCTTTGTCCTTGCCTACATGATCGAGCATCCAGACGAAGTGCAGGCCGAGCGTGTCGACCACGGCGGCATTCGGCTGCGGGGCCGAGCGTACCGCGACCTTGTCGGCGCGCGGATAGAGCCAATCGGTGCCGTCGGTGCGGGTCATGTCGAGCAGCCGGTCGAGTTCGACCGCGTCGTAGCCGGGCCGGGCCGGGCCGCAGATGATGCCGTAACGCGAGGTCAGCGGCGTGAGCGCCGGCTCGGCGGCGAAGCGGGCGAGCGCGGTCCAGCCGTCGCCTGCGTTCCGCTCGAGCCGCAACGCGGCCGCGAGATTGTCCACCGCGGGTTTGCGCCGGTCGAAGCCGCTGCCGAAGTCGCGGTCCCAGAAAAAGCCCTGCGTCGTCACCAGCCGTTCGAGCTCGGCGTAGACGCGGCCCTTGGCGACGGCGGCGAATTCCTTGCGGAAGGCCTCGAAGCTCGCGTCATCCAGCGCGGCCGGCAACGTCACCGCCACCGGCCGGTAGGGCCGCGGTGCCGGCGCGCGCGATGGCTGCGCGTCTGCCGGCGCGGCCGCAAAAAATGCCGCGATGGCCGAAAGCAGGACCAGGCAGGGCAGGCGCATCGGTTGCGAATCCAATCCGGACGTCGCGAGGTTAGCGCCGCGCCGCGACATTGGCACGGGCATTTTCCAACGCCAATGGCGTTGTGCTAGGCGTTGCCGCCTCGCACGATTCCTCTCACGCAGCGTGACGCCATGCCCGTTTCAGCCTACCTGCTGCCGATTGGTATGCTGCTCGCCTCCAACGTTTTCATGACGCTCGCCTGGTACGGCCATCTCCGCTTCAAGGAGACGCCGCTGTTCGGCGTCATCCTCGCGGCCTGGGGCATCGCCTTCGTCGAATACTGCCTGGCGGTGCCGGCCAACCGCTGGGGCGGCACGGTCTACACCACCGCCCAGCTCAAGACGATGCAGGAGGTTATCACACTCTTGGTGTTCGCCGGATTTTCGGTGGTGTATCTCAAGGAGTCGCTCGGTTGGAACCACGCGGTCGGTTTCGCACTGATCGCGCTCGGCGCATTTTTCATATTTCAGAAGTGGTGATGCTGCGTTTACCGCCGGTTGCCGAACACGCCGCGCATGATTGCCTTGCGGACCTCCGTGACGACCTGCGAGGTGACCGAACGGGCGACCTGCTTCGCCACCGTCTCGCCGATGGTCATGCGCCCGCGCGGGCGGCTGCCTGACGAGCCACCACCCAGAACATCGCCGATGACATCGCCCCAGCCGCGGCCGGACGGCGCATTGGCCGGCGGCGGCGTCCGGCCGACCGGCGGCACCGACGGTCCGCGCCGCACAGGGGCGGGCGCTTCCTCCGGCTCCGCCTGGCCCCAAGGGCCGGGCTTGCTGGAGGGCTTCGGCTTGGCGGGCGCCGCACCGGGTTCCGCCAAGCGGGCCTGAAGAATTTCGTAGGCCGATTCCGGGTCTTCGGTCTCATCGTATTTCTTGCGGATCGGGCTCTTGGCGATCACCGCCTTGCGCTCGGAGGCCGTCACTGGGCCGATCCGCGCCGACGGCGGAGCGATCAGCGCGCGCTCGACCATCGACGGCGTGCCGTTGCCTTCGAGGAATGACACCAGCGCCTCGCCCTTGCCGAGCTGGGTGATAACCTGCGCGGTGTCGAGCTTTGGATTCGGCCGGAATGTCTCCGCCGCCGCCTTGACGGCTTTCTGATCGCGCGGCGTGAACGCCCGGAGCGCATGCTGAACGCGGTTGCCGAGCTGTGCCAGCACCTTCTCCGGTACGTCGAGCGGGTTCTGCGTGACGAAGTAGACGCCGACGCCTTTCGAGCGGATCAGCCGGACCACCTGTTCGATCTTTTCAAGCAGCGCCTTTGGTGCATCGCTGAACAAAAGGTGTGCTTCGTCGAAGAAGAACACCAGCTTCGGCTTGTCGAGGTCGCCGACCTCCGGAAGCTTCTCGAACAGCTCGGCGAGCAGCCACAGCAGGAACACGGCGTAGAGCCGCGGGTTCTCCATCAGCTTGTCGGCGGCGAGAATGTTGATGATGCCGCGCCCATCGCGATCGGTGCGCATCAGGTCGTTGATCGACAGCGCCGGCTCGCCGAAGAACTTTGCGCCGCCTTGATTTTCCAGCACGAGAAGCTGGCGCTGCACCGAGCCCACCGTCGCGGCGGCGACGTTGCCGTATTTCGCGCCGATCGTCTTGCCGTTTTTGGAGATGTAGGAGAGCAGCTCGCGCAGGTCCTTCAGGTCGACAAGGCCGTTGGCTTCGAGCCCGGTCAGCTCGGGATCGTCGTCGGCAAAGCGGAACGCGATGTTGAGGACGCCTTCCTGCACGTCGTTGAGCTCGAGCATGCGCGAGATCAGGAGCGGCCCCATTTCAAACACCGAGGTGCGGATCGGGTGGCCCTGCTCGCCGAACAGGTCCCAGAACACCACCGGAAACTCATCGATCTGGTATTTGAAGCCGACGTCCTTCGCGCGCTGGACCAGAAAGTCCTTTTCCTCGCCGATCGCGGCGATGCCGGACAGGTCGCCCTTGATGTCGGCGGCGAACACCGGCACGCCGGCGCGGG